>DASTFB010000127.1 GCA_035709005.1 Candidatus Methylomirabilota bacterium
GGCCCTGCTGGCCGCCTCGGCGGCCAGCGCCGCCACCGGTCGGGCGGACGGTCAGTCAGCCCTCGCGCTCATCGCGCGCCCGATTCCTTCGACGGGGGAGACGATTCCCGCGGTCGGCCTGGGAACGTGGCGCACCTTCGATGTGGCGCGATCGCCGTCCGAGCGTGAGCCGCTCCGCGAGGTGTTACGCCGGTTCGTCACGCTGGGCGGTCGCGTCGTCGACTCGTCTCCCATGTACGGGACCGCGGAGGAGGTGGTGGGAGACCTGGCCGCGGCGCTGGGGGTGCGGGACTCGCTGTTCCTCGCGACCAAGGTGTGGACGGCCGGCCGCGAGGCCGGCGTCGCCGAGATGGAGCGGTCGCTGCGCCGCCTGCGCGCGGCGCGCCTGGACCTGCTCCAAATCCACAATCTGGTCGATTGGCCGACGCACCTCAGAACCCTGCGCGCGTGGAAGGAGGCAGGGCGCATCCGCTATCTCGGCGTCACCCACTACGTGGCCAGCGCCCACGACGAGCTGGAGCGCATCATGCGGGCCGAGCCCCTCGATTTCGTCCAGGTCAACTACTCGCTGGGCGAGCCTGAGGCCGAGCGCCGGCTCCTGCCGCTCGCGCGCGAGCGCGGGGTCGCCGTGCTCGTCAACCGGCCCTTCGTCGAAGGCCAGCTGTTCCGGCGCGTGCGCGGGCGGAGCCTGCCGTCCTGGGCCGCGGAGTTCGACTGTGCGAGCTGGGGCCAGTTCTTCCTCAAGTGGATCCTGGCCCACCCGGCCGTCACCTGCGTGATCCCGGCCACGGCAAAGCCAACGCACCTCGCCGACAACATGCGCGCTGGGACCGGCGCCCTGCCCGACGCCGCCACGCGGGCGCGGATGGCCGCCTATCTAGGATGACCGGCGGGACGCGAAGGCGCGGAACCCTGAGGGGTGCCGCGGACACGAGCCGGGCCGATCAGGTGCGAAGTACCAGCGTCGGCGTGGTCGCCCGCCAGCTGACCTGTTCGGCCACGCCGGGCGCGATCGCGCTGGCGAGCCGACCCCGGCTCGAGGCCGACAGCGCGATCAAGTCGGCCGACCACTCCTCGGCCTCGTGGACGATCTCCTGGGCCGGGTCCCCGAAGCGGATGGCGTGTTCCACCGTGACACCGTCCAGCCGGAAGTCGGCCGCCTGTAACTGGTCGAGCCCTTCGCCGTTGAGGCGAGCCATCTCCTGATCCACGTAGGCCAGCACCCGGCCGCTCGGCCCCACGATCATCTCGGGAATGGAGTACACCCGTAGCAGGCGCACGGTGGCGCCGAACTCCCGCGCCAGCGCGGCGACCAACGGCAGAACCATCTCGTCACGCTCACGCTCGCCCAGCGGTACCAGAACTCGCTTGGTCATCTGCCCCTCCCCCCTTGGGACGCGGGCCGGGAAGAAAAAGATTCATCGGAGGCTATAACCCAACATCCAGATTTAGTTGATATAATCCGTCTAGACAGTAATCCGACCGTTTCGGTCGCCAATAGGCTGAAAAGGGTATACCCTTGCCTCTCTGAGGAGGCTGCATGAGCGATACAGCGAAGGTGATCGACGCCCTCACGAACCGGGAGTACCCGTACGGCTTCGTGACGCAGATCGAGGCGGATACGGCACCGCCGGGACTGAGCGAGGACATCATCCGGTTCATCTCGGCCAAGAAGAACGAGCCGTCCTTCATGCTCGAGTGGCGACTGCGCGCCTACCGGCACTGGGCGACCCTCGAGCAGGCGGCGGCGGAGCCGCGCTGGGCCAACATCCGGTACGACCCGATCGACTACCAGAGCATCGTCTATTATTCAGCGCCCAAGCGGGCGACGACGGCGAGCCTGGACGAGATCGACCCCGAGATCCTCAGGACCTTCGAGAAGCTCGGCATCCCCCTGGAGGAGCAGAAGCGGCTCAGCGGAGTCGCCGTCGATGCGGTCTTCGACAGCGTGTCCGTCGCCACCACGTTCCAGGACAAGCTGGCCGAGCTCGGCATCATCTTCTGCTCCTTCTCGGAAGCGGTGCAGAAGCATCCCGAGCTGGTCGAGAAGTACCTGGGCTCGGTCGTGCCCTACACCGACAACTTCTTCGCGACGCTGAACTCGGCCGTCTTCACCGACGGCTCGTTCTGCTACATCCCCAAGGGCGTGCGCTGCCCGATGGAGCTGTCGACGTACTTCCGGATCAACACCGCCGGCTCGGGGCAGTTCGAGCGCACCCTGATCGTCGCCGACGAGGGCAGCACGGTGAGCTACCTGGAGGGTTGTACGGCGCCCCGGCGCGACGAGCACCAGCTGCACGCGGCCGTCGTCGAGCTGGTGGCCCTGGCCGACGCCCAGATCAAGTACTCCACCGTGCAGAACTGGTACGCCGGCGACCGCGAGGGCAGGGGAGGCATCTACAACTTCGTCACCAAGCGGGGCAAGTGCGTGGGGCCCCGCTCGCGGATCTCCTGGACGCAGGTGGAGACGGGCTCGGCCATCACCTGGAAGTACCCGAGCGTGCTGCTGCAGGGCGACGAGTCGGTGGGTGAGTTCTACTCGGTGGCCCTGACCAATCATCGCCAGCAGGCCGACACCGGCACCAAGATGATCCACATCGGCCGGAACACCCGCAGCACCATCATCTCCAAGGGCATCTCGGCGGGCCAGGGCAACAATACGTATCGGGGCCTGGTCAAGGTGCTGCCCCGCGCGACCAACGCGCGCAACTACACGCAGTGCGACTCCATGCTGCTCGGTGACCGGTGTGGCGCCCACACCTTCCCGTACATCGAGCTGGGCAACAGCTCCTCCACCGTCGAGCACGAGGCCTCGACCCGGAAGATCAGCGAGGAGCAGCTCTTCTACTGCAAGCAGCGCGGGCTGTCGGCCGAGAACGCCGTCTCCATGATCGTCAACGGGTTCTGCAAGGAGGTCTTCAAGAACCTCCCCATGGAGTTCGCCGTGGAGGCCTCGCGACTGCTGGGCGTGAGCCTGGAAGGCGGCGTGGGTTAGGCGATGGCCACGCACACGAGGCAGCCGTTGCTGAGCATCCGCGGGCTCCACGCCGGGGTCGACGGCAAGGAGATACTCCGGGGCGTCGATCTCGAGGTGGCCGCCGGCGAGGTCCACGCGGTGATGGGCCCCAACGGATCGGGCAAGAGCACGCTGGCCCAGGTGCTGGCCGGGCACCCCGCCTACACGGTCACCAGCGGGGAGGTGCTCTACGAGGGCCAGAACCTGCTGGCCCTGCCGCCCGAGGAGCGAGCGCGGGCGGGCGTGTTCCTGGCCTTCCAGTACCCGGTGGAGATCCCGGGGGTCAGCAACGCCCAGTTCCTCAAGGGGGCGATCAACGAGCTCCGCACCCGGCGCGGCCAAGAGGAGCTCGACGCCCTGGAAGTCCTGCAGCTGCTCAAGGACAAGCTGGCCCTGGTGGAGATGGATCCCAGCTTCCTCAGTCGGCCCGTCAACGAGGGCTTTTCCGGCGGCGAGAAGAAGCGCAACGAGATCCTCCAGATGGCGGTGCTGGAGCCCCGACTGGCGATCCTGGACGAGACGGACTCCGGTCTGGACATCGACGCCCTCCGCATCGTGGCCGGCGGAATCAACCGCCGGCGCGGCCCGGACAACGCCATCGTCCTGGTGACGCACTACCAGCGCATTCTCAACTACATCACGCCCGACCGGGTGCACGTCCTCGCCGCCGGGCGGATCGTCAGGTCGGGAGGCAAGGAGCTGGCCCAGGAGCTGGAGGCCAAAGGGTACGAGGGCCAGGGATGAAGGAACGTCTGCTCGCGGCCGTGGCCCGCCTGGAGCGTGACACCGCCGGCGCCCCGGCCTGGCTCGTCGACGGCCGCCGTCGGGCCCGCGACCGTTTCGCCGAGGCCGGGCTCCCCACCACGCGGGATGAGGAGTGGAAGTACACGAGCCTCGCCCCGCTGCTGGCGACCGACCTGGATCCGGCCGCCGAGGTGGAGATCGACGGCGTCTCCGAGGAGGCGATCGCCCCGTTCCTGATGGGCGATCCCTCGTGGCGGCGGCTCGTGTTCGTGAACGGCCGCTACTCGCCCAAGCTGTCGTCCGTAGCCTTCCTGCCGGGTGGCGTGCGGATCGGCAGCCTCGCCGAGGCCGTCCTCACCGACGCCGGGGCGCTCCGGGAGCACGTCGCGGGCGATGGTGACGGGGACGGCTTCACGGCGCTGAACGCCGCCTTGTGGCGGGACGGCGCCTTCGTCCTGGTGCCCGCCGGGGCAGTCGTCCCCGCCCCGCTTCACCTCGTCTTCGTGGCTACCGCTCCGGCGGCGCCGACCGTCGGGCATCCGAAGAACCTGATCGTGCTCGGGGAAGGAAGCGAGCTGACGGTCGTGGAGAGCTACGTGGCCGTCGGCGACGACCGCTACCTCACGAACGCGGTCACCGACATCGTGGCCGGGGCAGGGGCCCGGGTCGACCACTACCGGCTGCAGCACGAGAGCTCCCGGGCTTTCCACGTGGGCCGAACGCGGATCGCCCAGCAGCGTGACAGCGCCGTGACGTCGTGCGCGATCACCTTCGGCGGGCGCCTGGCGCGCCACGACGTCCACGTGGTGCTGGGTGGCGAGGGCGCCGAGTGCGCGTTGAACGGCCTGTTCGTGATCGGCGGCGCCCAGCACAGCGACATCCACACCGTCGTCGACCATGTGGTGCCGCGCGGGACCAGCCGCCAGCTCTACAAGGGCGTGCTCGACGGGCGCGCCCGGGGCGTCTTCAACGGCCGCATCGTGGTGCGGCCCGGCGCCCAGAAGACGGACGCCCATCAGACGAACAAGAACCTGTTGCTGGCCGACGGGGTGGAGATGGACAGCAAGCCCCAGCTGGAGATCTTCGCCGATGACGTCAAGTGCAGCCACGGCGCGGCCGACGGGCAACTCGCCGGGGACGCGCTCTTCTATCTCGAGAGCCGAGGGTTCGGGGAGGCCGCGGCCCGGGCCCTGCTCACCTACGGGTTCGCCAGCGAAGTGCTGGGCAGGATCCAGGAGCCGACGGTCCGGGCTCGCCTCGAAGCCGCGCTGACAGCGCGCCTGCGTGACGGCCGGGTCAACGAGGAGATGGCATGAGCTGGGACGTGGAGCGGGTGCGCAAGGATTTCCCGATCCTGCAGCAGGAAGTGCACGGCAAGCCGCTGGTCTACCTCGACAGCGCAGCCACCAGCCAGAAGCCCCAGGTGGTCCTCGACGCCCTGACCAGCTACTACGTGACGGTGAACGCGAACGTGCACCGGGGGGTGCACCTGCTCAGCGAGAAGGCCACCGCCGACTACGAAGCCGCCCGGGTCCGCGTGCAACGCTTCCTGGGGGCGGCGCGCCCGGAAGAGATCGTCTTCGTGCGGGGGACGACCGAGGGGATCAACCTGGTGGCCCAGAGCTACGGCCGCCGGGCCGTGGGCCCCGGCGACGAGGTCGTGATCACGGCCCTCGAGCACCACTCGAACATCGTGCCCTGGCAGATGCTCTGCCAGGAGCGCGGCGCCGTCCTGCGCGTCGTGCCCATCGACGACGACGGCCAGGTCGAGCTCGAGGCCTACGAGCAGGTGCTCGGCGAGCGGACCCGGCTGGTCGCCGTCGCCCACGTCTCCAACGCCCTCGGGACGATCCTGCCCGTGAAGCGCATGATCGAGATGGCGCATCGCCGGGACGTGCCGGTGCTGGTGGACGGCGCCCAGGCCGTGCCCCACCTGCGCGTGGACGTGCGCGATCTGGACTGCGACTTCTACGTGTTCTCCGGCCACAAAGTGTTCGGTCCGACCGGGATCGGCGCGCTCTACGGCAAGAGCGCGCACCTGGAGGACATGAGCCCCTGGCAGGGCGGCGGCGACATGATCAAGGTCGTCACCTTCGAGCAGACGCTCTACAACGACCCGCCCTACAAGTTCGAGGCGGGGACGCCGGACATCGCCGGCGCCATCGGCCTGGGCGCGGCCCTCGACTACCTGAGCGGCCTGGGGCTCAGCGAGGTCGCGGCCTACGAGCACGAGCTGCTGGAATACGGGACCCGGGCGCTGGCGGCCGTGCCGGGACTGCGCCTGATCGGGACGGCCCGGGACAAGGCCAGCGTGCTGTCGTTCGTCCTGGAGGGGGTTCACGCTCACGACGTGGGCACCATCCTGGACCGCGAGGGCATCGCCGTGCGCACGGGGCATCACTGCGCCATGCCGGTGATGCAGCGGTTCGGCGTGCCCGCCACCACGCGGGCCTCGCTCGCGCTCTACAACACCCGGGCCGAGCTCGACGCCCTGGCCCGGGCCCTGAGGCGGGTGCACGAGATCTTCGGCTGATGTCCGAGCTGCGGGAGCTCTACCAGCAGGTGATCCTCGACCACAACCGCAAGCCGCGGAACTTCCGGCGGCTCCCCCAGCCCGCCCGGCGCGCCGAGGGCCACAACCCCCTCTGCGGGGATCACGTGAGCGTCGAGGTGAAGGTCGAGGCCGGCACCATCCGCGACATCGCCTTTCAGGGGTCGGGCTGCGCCATCTCCAGAGCCTCGGCCTCGATGATGACGGACAGCCTGCAGGGCAAGACCACGGCCGAGGCCGAGGCGCTGTTCCAGCGGTTCCATCGGATGGTGACCGAGGACGCTGGCGACGCCGGGGCGCTGGGCAAGCTGGCGGTCTTCGCCGGCGTGCGGGAGTTCCCCAGCCGGATCAAGTGCGCGACACTGCCCTGGCATACGGCGCACGCGGCGCTCGTCGGCCAGGCCGAGCCCGTGACAACGGAATGAGCGCCGGCGGACCGCCGACGGACGCGCCGCCCGGGGAGGGACGATGGTCGATCAGGCAGCGATCGAGAAGCTCGCGATAGAGGCCCTGCAGACGGTCTACGACCCCGAGATCCCGGTGAACATCTACGAGCTGGGGCTGATCTACGGCGTCACCGTCGACCCGGCGGGCGCAGTCGCGGTGAAGATGACGCTGACCGCAGCCGGCTGTCCGGCGGCCCAGTCGCTGCCGGCCGAGGTCGAGGAGCGGATCCGCAGCATCGCGGGGGTCACCGGCGTGAACGTCGAGGTGGTGTTCGACCCTCCGTGGTGCCCGGATCGCATGTCCGAGGCGGCCAAGCTGCAGCTGGGCATGCTGTGACGACGCCGATCTACCTCGACTACAACGCCACGACCCCGCTCGATCCCGAAGTCATCGGCGCCATGCAGCCGTTCTTGACCGAGCACTTCGGCAACCCGTCGAGCGCCCACGCCTACGGCCGGAGGGCCCGCGCGGCGGTGGAGCACGCCAGATCCCAGGTGGCCGCGCTGCTGGGCGCGGAGCCGGCCGAGATCGTCTTCACCGGGGGCGGCAGCGAAGCCAGCAACCTCGCGATCAAAGGCGTCTGCTTCAAGGCGCTCGAAAAGTCGCTGGCCGACGAGCTGCACGTCGTCACCAGCGCGGTCGAGCACCCCGCCACGCTGGAGCCCTGCGCATTCCTGGAACGGCTGGGCGTCCGCGTCACGCGGCTGCCGGTCGACCGCCACGGCATGGTCGATCTCGACACGCTGCGGGCAGCGCTGCAGCGACCGACGCTGCTCGTCAGCATCCTGCATGCGCAGAACGAGGTGGGAACGCTGGAGCCCATCCGCGAGATCGCGGCCCTGGCCCGCGCGCAGGGCGCGCTGGTCCACACGGACGCCGCGCAGTCCGTCGGCAAGCTGCCCGTCGACGTCCACGAGCTCGGCGTGGACCTGCTCACGGTGGCCGGGCACAAGCTCTACGCGCCGAAGGGCGTGGGGGCGCTCTACGTGCGGGAGGGTCTTGCCGTGGAGCCGCTGGTCCACGGCGCCGGCCACGAGCGCGGACGACGCGCCGGGACGGAGAATGTCCCGTACGTGGTCGCACTCGGAGCGGCCTGCGACGTCGCTCGCCGCGCGCTTCCGGCAGCCACCGCGACGCTCGGCCGGATTCGCGACCGGCTGTGGGAGCATCTGCGCGCGAAGCTGGGGGATCGCGTCGTCGTCAACGGCCATCCCGAGCGTCGGCTCCCCAACACCCTCAACGTCAGCTTTCTGGGCCATGTCGGCGGCGAGCTCCTGGCCGCCTCGCCCGAGATCGCCGCGTCCACTGGATCGGCCTGCCACGAGGGGGATGTGCAGCTGTCTCCGGTGCTGACCGCTATGAACCTGCCCGTCGAGACAGCGCGGGGCAGCGTCCGACTCAGCCTGGGCCGGTTCACCACCGAGGCCGAAGTGGATTGCGCTGCCGAGGCCCTGGTGCGTCGCGCCGCCCGGTGAGCCAGCTCAAGTAGACGACCCCCAGCGCCATCGCGGCCGGCAGGCCGACCGCCATCACGCTGGAGAGCGTCGACAACAGCGCGAGCGTCGCGCTCGACAGCCCGACGAAGGCGAGCCCGACGACGGGCAGCACCGGCGCCCCACATCCCATCACGCTGCAGGGGCCGGTGGAGAGTCCCACCATCCCGATCAGCGCGCCGAGCGGGCCGCTCTGTCTGCCGACCCACGCACCGCCGTCCGGCGCCCCGGGGCCGACACGCCAGAGGGCGACGTAGAAACCGAACAGCAGCGAGGTGAGCGCGATCCGGGCGAGATCGCCGACGTCCACGGCGAAACCCCATTCGGTGCCGCCCATGGGGCTGTCCGAAGAGAACCAGAAGAGGCTCAGGCCCCAGAGCTTCTCCAGCTTGACGCCGAGGCCCACGTCGGGATCAGCCATGTACTCCGGCAGGCGTCCGAGCCATGGGTTGAAGGTGAAGTAGTCGACCGGCTTGCGGAAGAGCGACAGGACGAGCGGCGGGAGGAGGATACTGAGCGCGAAGAGCGCGGCGGCGCCGCCGAGGAGCGTCCCGGGCCGCGTCCACAGGGCGGCGGCCGCCCCCCGCCCGGTCTCGGTCGCCACGCGCGCCAGGGTGCCCATACCTCGCTGTCCGACTTGACGATGATGGCATGACCGGGCCGGGAGCAAAAGGGGTGCGCGGCTTGACTTTTCCGCCCCTGCGCGGTATGAGGGGCGCACATTCCTCAAGCTCTTCCCGCCCGCAACGGGAGGACCACTCGCGTGAAGGGGGCACACATGGCGGAGGAAGTCAGTCGTCGAGGTTTCATCAACCGCCTCGGGGTCACCCTCGGGGCTGCCGGCGCCACCGTGGGGTCGCTGGCGAGTCCGCCAATGGCCTTCGCCCAGGACAAGCCCAAGGGCAACATCCCGAGCACGCCCTACCGGATCGGCCACATGACCTTCTTCACGGGGCCGGCGGCGGTGCTGGGCGAGCCGATGTTCAAGGGGCAGCAGCTGGCCGCCGAGGAGATCAACGCCGCCGGCGGGCTGCTGGGCAAGCGGAAGATCGAGCTCCTCAAGGCGGACGAGGCCGCCGGCACCGACGCCAACGTCAAGGAGCTCCGTCGGCTCAAGCTGTCGGAGAAGATCGACTTCTTCTGCGGCATCACCTCCAGCGGCAACACGCCGGCCCTCGGCCCGGTCGCCGAGGAGCTCAAGGTGCTGACCATCTTCGTCGACGGCTGCACGGACTTCCTGTGGGACAAGGCCGTGCTGAATCCGCACTACACCTTCCGCATCACCAACATGCAATCGGCGGACGGCGTCACCGCCGCGGTAGCCGCCGCGATGACGTGGCCGAAGACCAAGCGCATCGCCCACATCCACCCCGATTACTCGTACGGGCGCAACGCCTTCGACCACTTCACCATCGTCATGAAGAAGATGCTCCCCAACGCCGAGAACGTCTCCGAGGGTTGGCCCAAGCTCGGTACCACCGACTTCAGCTCGCACATCACCAAGGCCATCGCCTCCAAACCCGACGTGCTGGCGACCTCAGTGTGGGGCGGCGACTACGTGGCGTTCTACAAGCAGGCGCTGCGCTACGGGATGTTCGACAAGATGAAGGTGGCCAGCATGATCGCCTTCGGCGTGGCGCCCCACGCCATCGGCAAAGACCATCCCGAGGGCATCATCGCCGGCGTCCACTCGAACTACCACTTCACGTATCCGGCCGGCGATCGCTGGCCCTACAACAAGACCTTCGTCGAGAAGTACCACAAGCGGTTCAACGAGTATCCGAACTTCCAGGCCGAAGGCGGCTACGTGGCCACCTACATGCTGAAGACCGCCATCGAGAAGGCCAACAAGCTCGTGGGCGGCTGGCCCGATGACGACGCCCTCATCACGATGCTCGAGGGCATGATGATGGCCGGCCCGGCCGGCTACGTGTACATCCGTCCCGACAACCATCAGGGCTACAAGGATGCGGTGACCGGGTTCAGCAAGAACGTCCCGGAATACCCCTTCCCGATCCTCGACCCCGCCCGCATCATCACCATCCCGATCCGTAACATCACGGCGCCTCCCGGCTGGCCCAAGGGGGACCCGACCTCCACCTACACCTGGATCGACAAGACCTGGCCTCGGGTCAAGGCGTAGAACTCCGGCCCGGCGGGTGCAGCCGCGTCGGCCGACGCGGCTCCACCCGCGGTGGCTGACCTGCCGTGAGCTGGCCCCGCCTCGCCGCCCTCGCGTTCGCCGTCCTGGTTTCCGCGTCGCACCAGGGCGAGGCCGGGCACGAGGTGCCCTACTATCCGTCGTTCTATCCCCAAGAGATCAAGATCGACGCCCTGTCGCCGGCGGCGGCCGCCACGCTCTTGCAGAAAAAGTCGCTCCATGCGTACGTCGGCGGCGATCCTTTCGCCGGGGCGGCGCCGCCGCCCCACGTGACGTACGCCCAGTCGCTCAAGTCCTACGTCGTCCTCACGCTCGGACGGCCGGCGGCGCTGGGGAATGCCCAGACGCGCTGCGCGTCGGCGGCCAGGGCCCTCAAGAGGCTGGCTAGCGCTCCGGGGCCCTACACGTTCCATCCCCATCCCGTCACCCCGCTGCACGACGACTATCTCTGGCACTTCGATCGGGTGGAAGCCGAGCGGAAACATCTGGCGGCTGCTGCGGTCGCGCCTGGTCGCGCGCTGCGGATTCAGGCCCGGGGACAGCTCGCCCAAGCTCTGCTGGCCGCCTCCGGGGGCGCCACGGAGAACGAGGCCGACGCGACGCTCGAGGAGATCGACGTGGGCGAGCTCCTGGCTGACCGGGAGACCCGGCTGAACGGCTGGCTCGGGCCGCCGTGGCTCAAGCGCGGCTGGTATCAGGCCTATCTTCTTCAGGCCGGCACGCTGACCGACGAGGCAGCCCGGCGCACCGTGGAGGACATGTTCGCCCGTCGCGTGCTGGATCCGCCGGATGCGGCCGCGCGGGCCAATCTGGAGCGGAACCTCGTGGCCGCGCTCGGGCGGGGATGCGAGCGCGTCGTGGTCGGCTACACCCTGCGCCGGGAGCCCCTGAACGTCGAGTATTCCGACGGTGTGGAAAACCTCGCCTACGATGCCCAGACCGGGCTCGGCTCGGCGATCTTCCTGCGCGACGTGAAGCTGAAGGACTTTCCGTGGAACGGCTGGCTCCGCCTGGGCAGCGCGGCACGGCCGGTGAGCGCCTGGAATCCCATCGCCGGCTTCGGTGACGCCACCGGACGGCTGATCTGGCTCGCCGTCGGCGATCCGGCGTTCTTCCCGGCACCCAGTCACGGAGGCTGGGTGCCGAACCGCGTGCGGGTCGCGTCGACATCGCCGGGTCCGGTGGCGATTCCGGCGGACGCGCTCGTCCCCGATGCGGCGACCGGCCTGCTCCGACCCGTCGGGCCGGGGACGACGGCCGCCGCGGTCGTGAGCTACCAGGTGCTGGCCTCGGCGTTCCACCACGGCACCAGGATGTCGTCCGCCGACCTCGTGTATCCGTTCGCCTTCGCCGCCCGGTGGGGCGCGGGCCCGGGGCCGCGCGGGCGGCGATCCGACCCCGTCGTCGCCCGTGCCACGGCCGTCTTGCGCGAGCGGCTGGCCGGCGTGAGGGTCGTGAGCGTCGACTCGCAGATCAAGGATTACGGCGATCTCCAGGTCGTCAACGACGTCCACCGTATCGACGTCTACCTGAAGCACCGCGGCGACGTCGCCGAGCTGCCGGTGATCGCGCCCCCGTGGAGCGCGATCCCGTGGGAGCTCACGGTCCTCATGGAAGAGGCCGTGACGCGGCGGCTGACCGCGTTCTCGGAGGCCGAGGCCCGGCGCCAGGGCGTGCCGTGGCTCGATCTGGTCCGGAACGCCAGGCTGACGGCGGCGCTGGCGGCGCTGGCCGAGACCTTCGAGCGGCAGGCCTACGTCCCGGAGACCCTGCGCGGGCTGGTCACGGTCCCCGAGGCCCGGCAGCGCTGGGCGGCCCTGCGGCGCTTCCATCGCAAGCAGGGCCACTGGCTGGTCACGAACGGCCCCTATCGGCTGCAACAATGGTCGGCCGACGGCGTCGTCCTCGCGGTGTTCCGCGATCTGAGCTATCCGCTCGTCGTCGGGGCCTACGATGTCTACGCCCTGCCCGTCCGGGCCTTCGCGACGGCCGTGGACCGGCGAGGGGAACGGCTGGAGATCCGGGCCGACGTCGAAACGGTCGTGAAGTTCGAGCGATCGTATAGGATCGAGCGGGCGCCGTTCCGGCCGCCCCCGGCCGGCGAGCGCACACGGGATACCCTGGCGGCCCACTACGTCATCGTGAACGCGAAAGATCAGGCGGTGAGCGTGGGGCGGTCCACGGCCCGGGAAGGGGATCGGCTGGTGGTCGATCTGCCGAAGGCGCTGCCGGCCGGTGCCTATCGGGTCCTGCTGGCCCTCGCGCTCCACGACAACCTGGTGCACCCCGAGGTGACGGTGGTGCCCTACCGGGTGGGCGACTGATGGATTTCTTCTTCATCCACCTCCTCAATGCCCTCCTGTCGGCGGCCACGCTGTTCCTCATCGCCGGGGGCCTGAGCCTGATCTACGGCGTGATGCGGATCATCAACCTGGCTCACGGCAACCTCTACGCCTTCGGCGCCTACGTCACGGCGTGGACGCTCGGCAAGCTGCTGGTCGGCGCGCCGACGCCTATCCTCTACCTGGTCCTGCCGGTGGGCGCGGTGGGGGCGGCGCTGCTGGGGGCGCTGCTGGAACCCACCCTGCTCCGCCCGTTCTACCGGCGCGCCGAGGAGTACCAGCTGCTGGTGACCTTCGGCCTGCTCATGATCCTGGGCGATACGATGCACTTCCTGTGGGGGCCGTATCCGCTGTCGGCCAGCGCCCTCTGGGAAAACTCGGGCAGCCTCATGATTGCCGGGAATCCGTATCCGTACTACAACCTGGTCGTCATCGGCATCGGCGGCCTCGCCGCCGCCTTTCTGTGGGCGTTCGTCTACAAGACGCGCTTCGGCGTGGTCCTCCGCGCCACCTCGCAGAACATGCGTATGGCCTCCGCCCTCGGCGTGAACGTGAATCGGATCTACGTGCTGGCCTTCACGCTCGGGTGCTTCATGGCCGGCCTGGGCGGCGCCATCATCGCGCCCAGCCAATCGGCGGTGCTGGACATGGGGGTCGACGCGCTGGTGCTCTCCTTCATCGTGGTGGTCATCGGCGGGCTGGGCAGCCTGGAGGGCGCGCTGGTGGGGGCGCTGATCGTGGGCATCGTGCGCGAAGCGGGCATCACGTGGTTCCCCGAGATCGAGCTCGCCGTCCTCTATCTGATGGCGGCCATCGTCCTGCTGGCGCGGCCGGCCGGCCTGTTCGGGCGCGCCACCACGTGAACACCGTCGCCGTCGCCCTGCCCACCCGCTCGCCCGTGAAGCTGCTCGCCGGGCTGGCTCCGATCGTCGTCCTGCTCTTGGCCTACCCGTGGATCGCCAGCCAGTACCAGGCCATGCTCCTGGGCTACGGCCTGGTCATGGCGATCGCCGCCCTGGGATTCAACCTGTTGTTGGGCTACACGGGCTTGCTCTCGTTCGGCCACTCGGCGTTCTTCGGGGTGGGCGCCTATGCGGTGGCCATGACGGTCAAGTATCTGGGGGTCAGCTCGATGGAGCTGTTCCTCCTCAGCGCCATCGTCAGCTCGATCCTCATCGCGGCGCTGTTCGGCGTGGTCTGCGTGCGTTACACTCGTATCTTCTTCGGCATCCTGACCCTGGCCCTGTCCCAGGTGCTGTGGAGCCTGGCCTTCAAGTTCTTTTGGGTCACGGGCGGAACGGACGGGCTGCGGGTGCCGACGCCGACGCTGCTGGGCGTGGTGACCGGCACGGGCGACAAGATCGACTTCATCGCCCACTATTACTACTACTACATCCTGGCGACCTTCTTCGCGTGCGTGGCGCTGATGTGGGTCATCGTGAACTCGCCCTTCGGCAAAGCGCTGCAGTCGATCCGGGACAACGAGACGCGCGCGGAATTCGTGGGCGTGCAGGTCCGGCGCCACCGCTGGGTCGCCTTCCTGGTCTCCGGCCTCTTCACGGGCCTGGCCGGCGCCCTGTGGGTGCCCCTCAATGGCCTGGTCACCCCCGAGAGCCTGCACTGGACGTTCTCCGGCAAGATCGTGTTCATGGCCGTGCTGGGGGGGTTCCGGGCGTTCGCCGGCCCCATCGTGGGGGCCGTGCTCTACACGTACCTGGAGGCCTACGCCGTCGGCAACACGGTGTACTGGCAGTTCGTGCTCGGCACGGTGCTGGTCGTCCTCGTGCTGTCCCTGCCGACCGGGGTCATGGGCACGGCGGCGCGGCTCCTGGAGCGCTGGCGGGGGAGGGCGGCCTGAAGTGGGCCTCCTGGCGACCACGAACCTGGTCAAGCACTTCGGCCAGACCCGTGCCGTCGACCACGTGGATTTCACCGTGCGGGAGCGCGAGATGCTGGGCCTCATCGGCTCCAACGGCGCCGGCAAGACGACGCTGGTGAACCTGATCAGCGGGCTCATCCGGCCCGACGGCGGGCGCATCCTCTTCGCCGGCCAGGACGTCACCCATCAGAGCATCAACGAGCGCATCCGCGCCGGCATCGCCCGCAGCTTTCAGCTCGTGAACCTCTTCGACCACCTCACCGCCTTCGAGAACATCGCGCTGACGATCTTCTCGCGGCAAGGCAAGACCCGGTCCATGCTGACCCTGGCCGATCGGGATGGTCCGGTCGCCGACGAAGCCCACGAGGTGCTCCGGCAGTTCGGGCTGGCGAACAAGGCGCTCATGCTCGCCGGCGGCCTGTCCCAAGGAGAGCGCAAACTCCTGGACGTGGCCGTGGCCTACGCGCTGCGGCCCAAGCTGCTCTTCCTCGACGAGCCCACCAGCGGTGTGAGCACGCGGGAGAAGGCGCCCATCATGGAGGTGATCAGCGCGATCGTCCGCTCGGGCGATATCGCCGCGGTAGTGATCGAACACGACATGGACGTCGTCTTCACCTACTCCGACCGCATCGTGGCCATGCACGAGGGTAAGATCCTCGCCGAAGGCACGCCCGCCGAAATCCGGGCCAACGCCACGGTGACGACCACCCTGATCGGCAGCGGCGGCGCTCTATGACGACGGAGCTGCTCGCTCTGGACGGGATTCACACCTACCGCGGGGCCGCCCATGTGCTGCGGGCGCTGTCGCTGCGGGTGGGCGAGGGGGAGACGGTGTGTCTGGTCGGCCGCAACGGGGCCGGCAAGACGACGACGCTGGAGAGCGCGATGGGCCTGCTGCCGATGCGCGCGGGGGCCGTGCGCTTCCGGAGCCGCGACATCACCCGGTTGCCGCCCCACCAGCGCGCCACACTGGGGATCGGCTACGCGCCGGAGGACTGCGGCATCTTTCCCGACCTCACCGTGGCCGAGAACCTCCAGATCGGACGTTGGATGGCCGTGGGCAAGGGGAGGGGGGACTCGAGCCCGGCGGTCTTCCCCGAGATCGAGCAGCTCGGTGACCGCCGGGGTCTCAACCTGTCCGGTGGCCAGAAGAAGATGCTGGCCATCAGCCGGGCCATGGCGCTGGCCCCGTCGGTGCTGTTGCTCGACGAGCCCTTCGAAGGCCTGGCCCCGGTGGTGGTCACCCGCTTCATCGAAGCGGCCCGCCGAATCAAGGCCATGGGCGTCTCGCTGCTCATCGCCGAATCGAACGTCACCAACGCCGCGCGTGTGGCCGACCGTCTGTACGCCATCGATCGGGGCGAGATCCTGTTCGAAGGGGCCCCTCGAGCCGTGCTGGACAACGCCGAGGTCATGCGGGTCTTGCGCGGCTAGCCGAGGACGGGCGCCGAGCCGAGGATCACGTGGAGGCGGCGGCGACCATCGCGGTGTTGCCATTCGACAACCCCTCGGGCGACCCCGAGCAAGCGTACTTCGCGCGGGGATTCGTCGAGGACGTGGTCACCGAGCTGTCCCGGTTTCCAACCCTGGAGGTCATCCATCCGCAAACGTCCTTCAACCTGACCGCCGATCGCCCCACCGAGCACCTGCCCGAGGGCCTGCCAGTCGGTTACTTCCTGCGGGGCAGCGTTCGACGGCTGGGAGAGACGGTGCGGGTGGCCGCGCAACTCGTGGAGGCGTCGGCCGGGCGCCAGATCTGGGCGGACCGCTTCGACGCGCCGGCCGAGCGCCTGCTCG
This sequence comes from Candidatus Methylomirabilota bacterium, assembly GCA_035709005.1. Lineage (NCBI taxonomy): Bacteria > Methylomirabilota (SeqCode) > Candidatus Methylomirabilota bacterium. Next base: position 16,431 of record DASTFB010000127.1, read on the forward strand.
CCGTCCAGGACGAGATCGTGACGCGGGTGGTGAGTGCCCTGGCCGTCGAGATCGACACCGCGCGTCTGTTCCAGGCCAGGCGGAAGCCCATCACGAGCCTCGAGGTCTACGACTGCTGGCTCCGGGGCCTCGACTGCCTCCGCCGGGGGACCGCGGAGGACGACGCGCGCGCCCGGGCGTTCTTCGAACGGGCGCTGACCCTCGATCCCCACTGGGCGCGGGCCCATGCCGGGCTCTCCCTCTCCCACTTCAATGAGTGGAGCTGCCAGGCCTGGGAGCTCTGGGACGAAAAAGAGCGCCTGGCCTTCGAGCACGCCCGTCGCGCGGCCGCCCTGGACGACCGGGATGCCCTCGTCCAGCTCGTGCTGGGGCGCGTCCTGCTCTACCGGCGCCGGTTCGACGAGGCGGCGGGGCACGTGGATCGAGCGATCGCGCTCAACCCGAACGACGCCGACGTGCTCGCCCACGCGGCTCTCTGCCAGGCCTATCTCGGTCAGCCCGAGGCCGGCGCCACCCTGGCCGCCAAGGCAGCGCGGCTGAACCCTCGCCACCCGGACTGGTACCTGGCCTGCGCCGCCGTCCCGCTGTTTCTCCTGGGCCGGTATGCGGACGTCGCGGCGCTGGTGGCCGGGGCCCCCCGGGGCACGGTCGATCTCCCCGCCTACCTGGCGGCCAGCTACGCGCTGGTCGGTGACGCGGCGCGCGCCACGCCAGCCCTGGAGATGTTCCTGTCGGACTTCGTGGAGAAGATCACGTTCGGGCGCCCGCCCGAGCCGGGCGAGCCCCTGCGCTGGCTCCATCACGTCAACCCATTCCGCCGCCCCGAGGACGCCCAGCACGTCGCGCGTGGGCTGCGGCTTGCCGGGCTGGCGCCCGATCCCGACGAGCGGCCGGCCCGCGCCATCGCGCCGCCGACGAGGGACGGCCCGGCTCGCGCCGCGTTCCGGCGGGAGGGTGAGGTCTGGACGCTGGAGTTCGACGGCCTGGCCGTCCAGTTGACCGAGGCCAAGGGGTTCCACGATCTGGGGGAGCTTCTCGCCAAGCCGGAGGCGCCCATCCACTGCCTCGAGCTGGCCGGGCGTGCGGCGGAGCCCCGCGGCGACGACCCGGTGCTCGACGACCGCGCCCGCCGGGAGCTGGCCTCGCGGGCTCGCGAGCTGCAGGAGCAGATCGACGACGCCGAGGCGCGCCACGACCCGGCCCGTGCCGAGCGCGCGCGGGAAGAGCTGGATCGGATCGTCGCCGCGCTCTCCGGCGCTCTCGGTCTCGGTGGTCGGGCCCGCCGCCTCGGCAGCGCGGCCGAGCGTGCCCGCACCGCGGTAACCTGGCGGATTCGTAACGCCATCCGAAAGATCGCGACGGCCCACCCCGCCCTCGGGCGGCATCTGGACAACGCCGTGCGGACCGGCACGTACTGCTCCTATACGCCGGACCGACCGATCGACTGGGTGCTGTAGCGCCCCCGCCTCACGCTGTGAGGCTCGGCCTCACGCCTGATGGGTAAAGACCCATTTGGAGGTCAGCGATGGCGTGTGGCAGCGTGGTTCTCGGTGATCGATGGCCCTTCCCGGCGAGGGCGAGAGCGAGCGTGCCGGATGCCCGGGGTGTGCCCGTTTCGTGCGGTGACCGGTCGGCCCGGGAGCTTTACGAACGGGCCCTCGTCCAGTACCACAGCTTCGTCGGAGATCCGATCGCCACGATCGAGGAAGCCCTCGGACACGCGCCGGACTTCGTGTTGGGGCACGTGTTCCGGGCGACGGTGTTGATGACGTTCATGGAGCGGCGCTTCGCCGAGCAGGCCCGGATCAGCGTCGCCTCGGCCGAGGCCCTCCTGCCGCGCGCCAATGCGCGCGAGCAAGCCCTGGTGGGGGCGGCCCGCCGGCTGGTGGACGGCGACTGGGACGGGGCCTGCGCGGCTCTGGATCGCGTCCTGGTGGATCATCCGCGGGACGCGTTCGCCATCCAGTCCGCCCACTTGCTGGATTTCTACCGCGGGGATGCCCTGAACCTGCGCAACCGTATCTCGCGTGTCATGCCGTCCTGGAGCCCGAGCGTGCCGGGCTATTCGTACATCCTGGGCATGCATGCGTTCGGGCTCGAGGAGTGCAATCAGTATCCGGAGGCGGAGGAGGTTGGCCGCCGGGCCCTGGATCGGGAGCCCAAGGACGGCTGGGCCGTGCATGCCGTCACGCACGTGATGGAGATGCAGGGCCGGATCGACGAGGGCATCGCCTGGCTCGAGTCCCGGGAGCCGGACTGGGCGCCCGACAACGGGTTCGCCTTCCACAACTACTGGCACCTGGCGCTCTACTACCTCGACCATCACCGGTATTCCGACGTGCTGGCCCTCTACGACACGCGGGTGCATCCCGAGCCACCGGACTTCGCCCTGCAGCTGCTGGACGCGACGGCCCTGCTGTGGCGGCTGTTCCTGGAAGGCGTGGCCCCCGGTCGGCGGGCCGAAGTCCTGGCCGAGAACTGGGCCGGCCGGCTCGAGACCGAGCGCGGCTTTTACGCGTTCAACGACATGCACGCCATGATGGCCTTCACGCTGGCGGGGCGCGAGGCCGAGGCGGCGCGGCTCATCGCCGATCTGCAGTGGGCGGTGCAGCACGCCCCCGGGATCAATCGGATGATGGCGCGGGAGGTCGGCTTGCCGGTCTGCCTGGCCATCCGGGCCTTCGGCCAGGCCCGCTATCCGGAAGCGATCCGTCACCTGGAGCCGGTGCGGGACACCGCCTGGCGGTTCGGCGGCAGCCACGCCCAGCGGGATGTGTTGACGCTCACCCTCGTCGAGGCGGCCAGCCGGAGCGGCGACGCCGCGCTGGCGCGGCACTACATCGCCGAGCGCACGGTCCACCGGCCGGGCAGCGCCTGGGGCTGGCGCCTGCTCGCCCGGACCCCACGAATGACCGAAAGGCCGCGAGCGGCTCGCTCGTGACGGCGAGCCGGTGGAGATCTATGACTTCCTCAAGCTGCTGAAGGAGCGGGTGACGTACACTTCTGCGGTTCTTGAACGAGAAGGCCGTCACGGCGGATCATTGTCAGTACTTTTGACGGCAGGGGCCTCTCCCCCGAGGTGACACGATGACGGTGGACCGGACCGACATCATCTGGCAACCCCGTCCCGAGGTCGTGGAGCGTGCACGAATCGGGCGGTTCATGCGGGCGCACCGCATCCAGTCACTGGCCGAGCTACAGCGGCGCTCGATCGAGGACATGTCGTGGTACTGGCCGGCCGTCGTGCAGGATCTGGGGCTTCGCTGGCTCCGTCCCTGGGATCGCGTCCTCGACGACTCCCGGGGACCCGCCTGGCCGGCGTGGTTTCCCGGCGGGCGCCTCAACCTGGCCGACAACTGCCTGGACCTGCACATCGACGCCGACCGCGGCGTGCAGCCCGCCCTGGTCTGGGAGTCCGACGACGGGCAGACCCGTACGCTCACATACCTGGAATTGGCGCGTGAGGTGAATCGGCTGGCCAACGCGCTGCGACGCCTGGGCGTCGTCGCCGGTGACCGGGTCGGCGTCTTCCTCCCCATGTCGCCGGAGGCGGCCATCGCGACCCTGGCCGTCGTCCGCATCGGTGCGATCTACACGCCGTGCTTCTCCGGGTTCGGCGCCCCGGCGGTGGCCTCCCGGCTCCAGGATTGCGAAGCGAGGGTCCTCATCACCGCGGACGGGTTCCAGCGCCGCGGCCAGGTGGTGCGGATGAAGGAGACGGCCGACGACGCGGTCGCGGCCAGCCCCAGCGTCGCCCACGTGCTGGTGTACCGGCGCCTCGGGCGTGAGGTGCCGTGGCACCGCTCCCGGGACCGCTGGTGGCACGACGCCGTCGCGCCCGAGTCCGACGCCTGCCCGGTGATGGCCGTCGAGGCCGATCACCCTTGCCTCATCATCTACACCTCGGGCACGACGGGCCGGCCCAAAGGCGCCGTGCTGACCCACGGCGGGTTCCTCCTCAAGACGGCCCACGACTTCGCCTACTGCCACGATGTGGGGCAGGGCGACCGGCTCTTCTGGCTCACCGACCTGGGGTGGCTCATGGGCCCGATGCTCATCACGGCCGCGCTCGTCCACGGCGCCACCGGAGTGCTCTTCGAGGGCGTGCCCGACTACCCCAGGCCCGACCGGCTGTGGGGACTGGTCGAGCGCCACCGGATCAGCGTCATGGGCATCTCGCCCACCGCCATCCGCGCCCTCATGCCGCACGGCCCCCAGCATCCCGCGGCCCACGACCTCACGTCGCTACGGATCCTCGCCGGCACCGGCGAGCCGTGGAACCCCGAGCCCTACCGCTGGCTCTTCGAGCGGGTGGGGGGTGGGCGCTTGCCCATCATCAATTACACCGGCGGCACCGAGATCTCGGGCGGCATCCTGGGATGCTTCCCCGTGGCGCCGCTCAAGCCTTGCTCGTTCACCGGGCCCATCCCGGGCATGGCGGCCGACGTGTTCGACGAGAACGGACGCCCCGTGCGGGGTGAAGTCGGCGAGCTCGTCGTGACCAGGCCCTGGCCGGGAATGACCGCAGGCTTCTGGCGTGATCCCCAGCGCTATGAGGAAACGTACTGGTCGCGCTGGCCCGGAGTGTGGGTACACGGCGATTGGGCCGTGATCGACGAGGACGGCTTCTGGTTCTTGCAGGGCCGGTCGGACGACACGCTGAAGATCGCCGGCAAGCGTCTGGGGCCCGCCGAGGTGGAGTCGGTTCTGGTCGGCCATGACTCGGTGGCCGAGGCCGGCGTGATCGGCGTGCCTCACGACGTCAAGGGCGAAGCGGTCGTGTGTTTCGTCGTGCTGAAGCAGGGACAGGCGTCCTCGGAGGCGCTCCGGGCCGAGCTGGGTGACCGGGTGGCCCAGCACATGGGCAAGGCGCTCAAGCCCGAGCGGATCCTGTTCGTGCGCGATCTTCCCAAGACGCGCTCGGCCAAGATCATGCGCCGGGTGATCCGCGCCACGTATCTCGGTCGTGAGCCCGGTGACCTTTCGTCCCTGGAGAACCCCGACGCGGTCAGCGCGGTCGCCGAGGCGAAGTAGACCGCCCCGCCCGCGTCCCGATTAGGGCAAACACACTAGTTCGTCCGTCGACGCCGGAAAATCCGCTCGGGAATCCTGCCCGTCCGCCATTGGATGCTATGCTGATTTTCTCGTGAGTCCTTCCGCGTTCGCCGAAGAAGGCAAGGGAGCCCGCGGCTCCCGGCCTCCCACCGACGTCGCGCTACCGCTGGGGGCGACCGTGACGATCGTCTTCAGTGATATCCGGGGCTTCACCGAGTACACCGACCAGTACGGAGACGAGGCGGCGTACCGACTGCTGCAACAGCACAACGGCGCGGTGCGCAATCAGGTCGATCTCTTCGGCGGTTACGTGGTGAAGACTCAGGGCGACAGCTTCATGGTGGCCTTCCCCACCGCCCGTTCGGCCATCCAGTGCGCGGTGTCCGTCCAGCGGGTGCTGGCCTCGGCCCAGACGGGAGCCGGTACGCGGATCGCGCTCGGCATCGGCATCAACACCGGCGAGCCCATCCAGGAGGGCGGCGACTTCTTCGGGAGCCCGGTGAACCTGGCCGCCCGCATCTGCGCCGCCGCCGGACCCGGTCAGATCTTCGTCTCGGAGACGACCCGGTACGTGACCGGCCGCATCGAGGCCGTCGAGTTCGTGGACCGCGGCTTGCACGACCTCAAGGGCTTTCAGGAGCCGCAGCGCCTGTACGAGGTGCGCTCGGTGGACGAGGCTCGCGGCGCCCACGGTGCCGGCCAGGATCTGAGCGCCGAGATCGCCGCGCTGGCCGAACGGTGCCGTAGCCTGGGCGCCGAGCTCGTGGAGGCGAGTCAGGCCCTGCAGGGCACCGGCGAGCTTCCCGCGGCCGCGCTGGGACGCCAGCTCGGGGCCCTGCGGGTCGCCTTCGGCGGGCTGTGCAGCCGGGTGTTCCAGCGAGCCGCTCAGGCAGGAGTCAACATCACCCAGTCGGCCGACCGCATCGCCTCCCTGGCGGAGCTCGAGCCGCTGCTGGAAGCGATCAACCAGGCCGAAGCTGGGCGAGTCGCGGCCCGCGAACGCGCCGCTGGCGAGGACGACGCCTCCCGGCAGGCCGCTCTGGAGGCGGCCGTCCAGCGCGCGATGGGCGTGCTGAACCGCGTCCTCGCCATCAGCCACCCCGAAGACCCGGCCTTCCAGGCTCTCCTCGAGTGCCAGGCCAAGGCCAGCGAGCTGCGCCTCAAGCTCTCGCGTGTCGCGTCGACAAACCGCGATTACTCCGCGCACCGCGTCGACGAGGCGACGAAGCCATTCGCCGATCTGCTGGCCCTCGTGGACGGCCAGGACGATGTGGACGATGAGCGCTGGATGGCGCTCGAGGAAAGCGTGGGACGCGTGTTCGGACGCCAACTGCTCATCGCGGCGAGCCGCGGCCGGCTCGTGGTGGCAGGAGGGGCCCGACGGGCCCGTGCGCAGGTCCCCGCTCCTGCCGCCCCGCCACGGGTCGAGCCCCGCGAGGCGCCGACACCGAGCCCGACCTACCAGCCGGCTCCCCCCCCGCCCGCCGCCGTGGAGGTTCCGCGAGCCGAGCCAGTCCCGGTCGAGACCCACCGAGCGGAGCCGGTGCGGGAGACACGCCCGGAGCCTCCCGCCGAGCAGCCGACCGAATCGTTGCTGCCCACGCTCGATCCGCGAGCGGCCGGGGTCACGTGGTGGAGCGCCGCCCACAGGGAATGGACCGCCTGGAAGTCCTCGGGGATGGCCACGGCGCACGCGCTGCGAGCGGCGATTGCCAAGCACCCCTACCTGCTCAGTGTCCCGATCACCCAGAGCGCCGGGTACGATGAAGGGCGCCTCGCCGGAGCCTATTTCGTGCTGCTCAACCACGTGGAGAACGTCTCGCCGTCGTTCCTCCGCCATGCGGTGGAGGAGGCCCTGCAGCAGGCCGGCCCGGGCGCCGACCCGGCCGCTCTGGGGCCCGCGCTGTACGAGCTGCTGGTTAGCAAAGGAAGGCTGCGCCAGACCTATGCCGACTTCGTCCGTGACGGCATGGTCGCCGCCATTCCCATTCCCGGCGTGTGGGCGGACGCCATCGTCACCGAGCACGAGGACTCGACAGTGATCACGACCCGGCCCAGCCGCGAGATCGGGGACGCGGCGGAGCAGAGCCGGGAACTGACGGACGTCACCGAGCGGCTGAGCGAGCATCGCATCGCGCTGACGCTGCCGGCCCTGACGGCGCGGTTCGTCTGCATCAGGCGGGGCGAGCTTCGCGAGGCCCGCGACATCGTGATCAAGCTGACCGAGGGCGGCGAGCCGTCGACGGCGGCCTGGGCGCTGAGCCTGCGTAGCGATCAGCTCATGGCGGCACCGCCCAAGCGATGCGGCGCCGAGGGTCTCTCGGTCGAGGGATTCGGCAAGAACTACCGCGCGTTGTGGCTCACCGTGTTCAACAGCGACCCCGCGCTGGACAAGACCTACGAGCTCACCGCGTCCCTCTGCCCGCAGGGCGTGCCGTCGAGCACGCCCCGTCGGTCGGTCTTCACGGGACGCTCCCGGTGAAAGCGGCCAGCGACGAGCACACCGAGCTGGCCCAGCGGCTCACGACGCTCACGGAGCGCGTGACCCGGATCAGCGCCACGCTGACCGAGGCGGGGCGCGACCTGATGGAGCGGCGGGCCCTGCCCCCGGACAACCTCGTGGACGAGATGGCAGCCGTCCATTCGGCGTTCGCGGAGCTCCGAGACCGGGTGCTGGCCGCGGCGGCCACCCTGGCCGCCGGACCTCCGCCACCCATCACGACGGTTCGTGAGCTCGAAGTCCTGGTGAAGGTGCTGGTCGACGAGAATGCCCGTCGCGCCCGCCGCCACGCCGCGGAGCAGGCCGCTTCGGTCGTGGACGCCGGCCGCAAGACAGAGCCTCCCGCCCAGTCGCGAGGAGCGGACGAGGCGCGGCGGCGCGCCCAGGACGAGGCGCGTCGAAGAGCGGCCGAGGCCGAAGAAGCCTGGCGTCGGGCCGAGGCGCAAGCCAAGCGCCGGGCGGAAGAGGAGGCGCACCGCCGAACGGCCGAGGAAGCCCGGCGCAAGGCCGAGGATGAGGCGCGCCGGAAGGCGGCCGAGGAGGACCAGGCCCGGCGCAAGGCCGAAGACGAGGGGCGGCGGCAGGCGCTGGCGGCGGCGGAAGATCGGCGGAAAGCGGTGGAGGCCGAGACCCGGCGCAAGGCCGAGGAGGAGGCGCGCCGCAAGGCGGCGGAGGCCGAGGAGCAGCGGCGAAAAGCGGCCGCGGAAGCCGAGGCCCGGCGCAAGGCCGAGGAGGAGGCGCGTCGCAAAACGGCGGAGGGCGAAGAGCAGCGCCGGAAGGCCGCGGGGGCGGAGGCCAAGCGCAAGGCCGAGGATGAGGCGCGCCGCAAGACGGCGGAAGCCGAGCAACAGCGCCGCAAGACGGCGGCGGAAGCCGAGGTCAGGCGGAAGGCGGAGCAGCAGGCGCGACGGACGACGGTCGACACGGACGAGACCCGCCGGAAGGCGGCGGACATCGAGGCGGAACGCAAGGCCGACCATGAGTCGCAACTGGAGGCCCAGCGGCAGGCCGAAGAAGAGGCGCGGCGCAGGGCAGAGCGAGAGCCCGCCGCCACCGTGGACGGCGGCCAGGACTCCCCGGAGCCCATGGCCGGGACGGAGGACGACACGGCCGACGCCGGATTGGAGACCGCTCAGTGGTGGATCTCCGCCAGCGCCAGCTGGGCGTCGATGCGTTCGAAGAAGATCAGCTTCGCCGCCGCCGTGAGCGATGTGCTGACCAAGTATCCCTACTTCCTCAGCGTGCCGATCCAGACCAGCGCCGATTTCGAGGACGGGATGGTGGCCTACGGCTACGGCATCCTGCTCGAGCACATCGAGCAGCGCGTTCCAAACTTCGTCTCCGACGCGTTCACTCGGCTTGTCGCCCGGCAAGGCGCGTCCCTGGGACAGCGGCTCTACGAGTATCTGGCCCAGGCGCTCGGAACCAGTTACGGTGACTTCATCAAGGCCGTCATGCTGGGCGCCATACCGAAGACCCCGCCGTGGCCGACAGGCGGTATCGAGGACGGCGATACGACCACCACGGTGTTCGTCCGCCCCACCGCTCGCATCGGCGATATCCAGCAGAAGGTCGAACGGTTCACGCAGCCCTACCAGCGTTTCGGCGAGCACCACTTCACCGCGGCCGTGGCTCCGCTCACCACCCGCTTCTTCCGGGTCGACGCTCTGGATGTCAAGGAGGCTCGGCACCTGGGCCTCCGCATCACCGACAAGGGTGTGCCCTCGGATCAAGCCTGGGTCATCTCCATCCCCACCCGGGGTGGCGCATCCCAGATCAAGCGCCACGTCGCCCAGGGCACGGTCATCAACGGCATGGGCCGGGAAAACGCGTCCGTGTGGGTGGCTGTCTTCAATGCGGACGCCGAGAACGAGAAGCGGTACGACGTGGCGATCGAGGTCACCCGGCGGCAGCCGGGGACGGCGAGCTTCAGAAAGCGCTAGCCGGGCTTGGGCGTCGGCGCCCCCGGCGGTGCGGCGGGAGCGGGCGCCTTGGGATCGCGCTCGAACGGACTACGACGGACCCCGAGCTTCTGAGCGATCTGGCTGATCGGCTGAACGGAATCCATGAGCCGGTTCAGCACCACGGCGATCTCGTCCCGGTCCGTGCGCAGGCGCTCGTGCTCCTTACGCAGCTCCTCCAGCTCTCGGCGGAGATCAGCCACCTCTTTGCGTAGCTTTTCGGATTCTCGCTCGAGCTCTACCACGCGGGCGGCCGCCGTGTCGCCGTGCAGGAGCGGAGGCAGGTGCGGAAGCAGGCGAAGCCCGTCCTGCACCCAGTGCGCCACCTTTTCGCGCGTCTCGGCGGCCGGAATCCCGTCCATCTCGGTGCTCCTCCCGCATGGGCCCTGCCGCATGCACACGAAGCCCACAAATGCTGACTTTTTAGCAGGCTAGCACGCGGCCCCGGACGCCACGGCGCAAAATCGTCTCGGGCATCCGGTTGTCGGCGGGCCGGCCTCAGGGAGCGCCCAGGCGGCCCCAGCCAGGCAGCTTCAGCGCCGGCTCCTTTACGTCGAGCCCGAAGGTCAATCCGAGCAGATTGACCTCCAGACCCTCCTCCCAGCCGGCCAGGACGCCGGCCACACCCAGGACGGACAGTTGCACGCCGCGGCCGCTGGGGGTGACGGCCATCAGCCATCCATCGGGGAGGAAGTCCTTGCCAATCGCGGTGGGGGGTAGCTCGAGGCGAAGCTCGGGCACGGCCCGACCGATGTAAGCGACGAAGGTGTTGCTGTTGGGGCCGGGCCAGGTCCGGTAGCTGCGGGGATAGGGATAGCTCGCAATGGCAGCCTCGATCTTCGTGATGAGCGCATCCACACCGTCGCCACGCCGGTCGACGAGCAGGAGAGGGCGGCTTCCGAACCAGTAGTTGTCCGGACCCGTGCGATTGATCCGGATGGCGGGCAGTCCCCGGTCGACGCCCCAGCCGATCACCTCGTACCGGGTATAGGCCGACGCCTCCCGAGGCTTCAGGACGATCCAGCTGTGAACGGCGAGGGCGGCGCGCCAGCCGACCGTCCGCGCCACGTACACCTGCACGACGGGCTCGGGGGTGCTCGCCGGTGAGGGCGCCAGCCCGCTGGCATCGCGTCGCGCCTGCCGCCAGTCTCCGCGCTCGAGGACGGCGCAGCCGGCCAGGCAGGCGAGCGCCAGCAGCGCCGACCACGTGGCCCTCGAAGTGCGTCGCATCGCGCGATACGATACAGCACTTGTCTCAGACGCGCCCGGCGAACCACCAACCGGCTCGCGACGCCGGAGGCGAAGGAGGTCGTCCCGCGAGGTGACGACCGCGCTCGACGCCGCCGTGCTGACCGGGCTGCGCGCGCAGCGCTTCCGGCACCGGCCGCCCCTGCGCGTGCGCGGTCTGCAGAGCGCGCTGGGCTTCATTACCGATGTGGGTTTCTGCTCCACCTTCTATCGCTTTCCCGAGGGGGTGGCGTGCCTCTGGGAGGCCGTGGTGGGCCGCCCGCGGCCGCGTTGGCCTCGCCACTCCCATCACGACCCCGGTGTCGGCCTGACCTGGGACCTGAAGGATCGCTTGCCGGCGGCCCGGCACGTCTACTACGGCAAGGCCATCAGAGCTCGCCCCGTGCTCATCGCCCTCGACCTGCTGCCCGCCTTCTACGCGCTGGTGCGAGGCCGCCAGCGGGCCCGCCACTATCGCGCGGAGTACGCGGCAGGTCATCTGAGCCTGACGGCGCGCCGGTTGATGGACGTGCTCATCGCGGAGCATCCGCAGTACACGCGGGACCTGCGCGCCCACGCCTTCATGCTGGAGCCGGCCAAGACCCGCGAGTTCGAGCGAGCCATGGGCGAGCTGCAACAGGGGTTCTGGGTGGTCAAGACGGAGGAACGTTACGAGCCGACGTTTTCCTATCGCTGGGACCTGCTGGAGTCCTGGCTGCCGGACGCGGTCGCCGAGGGACGACGACTGGGTCGTGAGGCGGCCCTGGACCGCCTGCTCGAGCGGTACCTGCGCGGAGCGGTCTTCAGCTGCCGGCGTGACCTCGCCCGACTCTTCGGCCTGCCCACCGAGGAGGTGACGGCGGCGATCGGTCGGCTGGCGCGGGCAGGCGCGGTGCTGGGCGACAGCCGGGTCGACCCCTGGCCCGGCCGCTGGGTGGTCCACCGTGCTTGGGTATGAACATCAGGTCATACAGGCCGCTGGCACGGAATCCGCATCCCGGACGAGGCATGACAACGGTGGTCGGTGTGTTCAGGGACAGCGAAGCGGCGAAACGGGCTGCGGATGGTCTGGCGGCGCTCGGTCTGCGGCGGGACAGGATCACGGTGTTGTTCCCCGGGGAGCACGAGCGACTCCACAGCGAGGTTCCCACGACGGCGGGCGAGCCGCCAGGGGTCGGTACGGCCCTGGGCGGCGTCGTGGGTGGCGCGACCGGAGCCTCAGCCGGGGTGCAGGCGGGTGCCCTCATCGGCGTCTTCGTCCCGGGGATCGGGCCGGTGTTCGCCCTTGGAGCGCTGGGCGCCCTCCTCCTGGGGGCAGCGGGAGCCGCGGTGGGCAAGGCCTTCGACAACGCCCCCGAGGGCGTGCCGATGGACGAGCTCTTCGTCTATGAAGAGCTGCTCGGGCAGGGGCAGGCGCTGGTGATCGCCCTGCCCGAGGACGAGACGCAGGCCGAGCTGATCCGGCAGCGCCTCGCCCAGGCCGGCGCCGAGGCTCTCGATAACGCTCGGCATCGCTGGTGGCTGGGCCTGCGTGAGACCGAAGCGCATTCCTACACGGCCGAGGGCGGTGATTTCACGCGCGACGAGGCCGACTATCGTCTGGGCTTCGAGGCCGCGCTCGGAATCGGGCGTGGAGCGGCCTACGGTGACGTCATCGATGAGCTCCGGAGTCGCTATCCCGAAGCCTATAGCCGCCCGGCCTTTCAGCGCGGGTACGAGCGGGGGCTGCGCCACGCCGCCGCCCGACGGCAGACGCGTCGGGTCGCCTGAAACCGTCAGGAGGACACATGACATCGTGGGTCCGGGAAGTCGTCGACACACTGCCCTTCGAGCGCCGACGCAACGTCTCGACGATGCCGTACGGCGCCGGGGGCCTCGTGATGCTGGCCCTGGCCGTGGGAGCGGGGCTCATGTACCTGTTCGACCCCGAGCTCGGCGCCCGCCGCCGATCCCGGCTGCTCACGCTCCTCGATGATCTCGGACGCCGCTCCAGCGGGTTGCTGGGAGGCGCCTCCCGCGACGTTCTCGGTGGGGGCGCCCGCCGGCTGGGGGTGGTCCGCCGGGCTAGCCGCCCGGAAGCTCAATCACCCTGAAAGGCGGGCGCTCCGGAAACACCCGCTGGAGCACGGGCACGGCGACGTTGTACACGGGAATGTCGCCCCGGGTGCGTCCGTCGGGGCTGCCCTGATGCGCGTGTCCGTGCATCACCGCGGTGACCGAATACCGGGTGAGAGGTTCCTCCAGGCGGCTCGAGCCGAGAAACGGCAGGAGCTCGGGCGCCTCCCCCTTCGTCGTCGCCTCGATCGGTGAGTAGTGGAGGAGCGCGACCTTCTGCTCGCCGGTGAGCTTGGCCAACGCCGACTCCAGCTTCAGGGCCTCGTCGACGGCCTCGCGCACGAAGGCCTTGATGGCCGCTTCGCCCCATGGCTGCAGCGCGCGGGCGCCGAAGCCGCCCGCAAAGCCCTTCACGCCGGCGAAGCCCACGCCACGCACCTCGACGGATTCACCGTCCAGCACTCGCACGCCGGCGTCGGCCAGGATCGCCTTCACCGCTTCCGGTCGCCCGGCATCGTAATCGTGATTGCCGAGCACGGCCAGGATGGGGATCTTCACCGCGGCCGTAAGGGCGCGGGCCAACGCCCGCGCCTCCTCTTCGAGGCCACGATCGGTCAAGTCGCCGCACAGGACCAGCACCTCGGCGGCATCGGCCACCGGCTCCAGGAACCGGCTGAGCATCTCCGGAGGGTTGCGCGGGCAGTGCAGGTCAGCGACGGCGGCCAGCCGCATCGCCGTTCTCGCTCGGATCCTGGATGGTCGGCGTCGGAGCTTCGATCGCCGCCGTCCACTCCGCGACGTCGTTCGCGGTCATCGTGCCACCGGGCAGCAGACGCGCGTCCCGATAGCCCAAGCTCTCCACGTCGACCAGGTACTGGGCCCGGGACAGCAGGGTGCCGCAACAGATCCGGTCGGCGGGGCCGGCCGTGCACCATTCTTCCGTCAACCGGCCCATCAGATAGGCCATGGTCCAGGCGGGGATGCGCCCGCGCTCGGAGGGATAGACGAACCCGAAGAGCACGAGGTGGCTCAGCAGCACGCGCCAGTGGCTATCGAACCGCTGCACCAGGCGCTGCCAATCCAGAGACTCGGCCTGGGCCTGCAACAGGTGTGCGATGTCGGCACCGTCGTACCGTTCGCGCTCCATGATGAAGGCCTTCGACCAGAGCATTTCTTCCGGCGGGCACAGGCGAGCGGGTACGCCGAGCACGCTGTCGTCGACCGCGTAGTCGAACCACCCGTCGTCCACCTGGACGAAGCCGTTGCCCGAGCTGAAGATGATATCGATGGTGTGGTCGCCGGCGAAGCCTTTGCCCAACCAGTGCGGGAACGTCAGCTCGGTGCGGTAACCGGCCGCGGCCAGGGAGTCCAGCGCCGCCTTCGCATGCCGGGGCCGCACGAAGACGTCCAGGTCTTTCGTGTCACGGAAGATTCCCGTATAGCGCGACAGGGCGTAGGCGCCACCCACCACGAAGGGCACGCCGGCCGTTTGCAGGGCCCGCAAGGCGGCGACGTAGAAGGCGGTGGGATCCGCCGCGAGGCCGGACGCACTCATGAGGACGGAGGGAGTGCAGGTTCTGTGCCGCCGAGCCGCTTACGGATCGCTACAGTCGCGCAGGCTCCCGCACCTCGGGCACAGGATCTTGCATTTCTGCTCTTCCATGCGCTCGCCGCAGCGCTCGCAGAAGTGCAGCCACTCGATCCGCCCCCCGCCGTGGTCGATGGCCCGGTCGTCCACGGTGGCAGCCTCGCACCGTCCCCCGTCGGAAGTCAACGACGCCGAGAATGCCGTACACTGAGGCCGATGGCAGAGGCCTGGGACGACCCCGAGTGGCTTCGTCACGTCTTCGAGGAGACTCGGGTGGTGCGGCGTCCGCTCGCGGGCATCATCGCCGGCTACCACACGCTGCCCTACATCCTGGTCGGGGCGGAGCGGGAGCAGCCCGGGCGCTCCGTGGAGGTCCGGGGCCGGATCCGGGTCTCCCCCCGGATGGTGATCACCCCGGGCCGTGATGGCCCCACGTACGGGGAGCTCTTCGGCGAACGCGAGCTGATGCACCACACGCTGCTGGCGCGCGTCTTCACCTTTCGCTACGCCCCCCGGCTCATGCTGGAGAGCGAAGATCTCCAGATCCGGCGGCAAAGCCGGGGCCCCGAAGACCATCTGCAGCGGGTGCTCGAGGAATTGGCCCAGCGGGAGATCATCAACACCGGCGTGATCATCACCCCCGACGCCCACTTCTACCCCGTCTCGATCGACCGCTTCATTCGCGAGATCCTCGATCAGGAGTTCAAGGACTGACGACGCGCCGGTGACGTCCACAGCCGGGCAGGCGTCGTTCGCCGCTGCCTGGGCGCTGCTGGGCGGGCTCGCGACGCTGGTCGCCTGGCTGGGCTGGCATTCCCGCGGTTGGCCGCTCATCCACGACGCGCCGATCATGCATTACATCGCCTGGCGGATCGGACAGGGCGACGCGCCATACCGCGATTTGCTGGACATGAACTTTCCCGGGGTCTACCTGCTCCACGGGGCGCTGCTCTGGCTGGCCGGCGCCGGGGACGTCGCCTGGCGGCTGTTCGATCTGGCCTTCCTCGCCGCCGGGTGCCTGGCGGTGGCCGTTTTTGCCGCCCCCTGGGGGTGGGTCGCTGCGGTGGGCGGTGGGCTCTTCTTCGCTCTTTACCACCTGGCCGCGGGTCCCTGGCAGGCTGGTCAACGCGACTTCCTGCTCTGCCCTTTCGTGATCGCGGGTGCGCTCGGCGTCGCGCGCTGGATGGAGCGCCGGGCCTCGGCGGCTCCTCTGCTCTGGGGGGGGCTCGCCCTTGGCGCGGGCCTCACCATCAAGCCGCACGCCGCGGTGCTCGGCGTGGCCTTCAGCATGCTCGTGGCGCGGGCGGCGTGGCGGGCAGGGGGCGGCCTCGCAGACATCCAGGCGCTCGCGATCTACGTTCTGGGCGTGGTGGCGCCCGTGATAATCACGGTGTCCTGGGTGGCTGGCCTCGGCGCGCTGCCTGCATGGCGAGCCCTCCTGGCGGACTACCTGCTGCCGCTCTATTCACGTCTGCATCAAGCCGATGCGGGGCTGGACCGCTGGTACGCCTGGCTTCCTGTCGGCGCGGGCATCGGCCTCAGCGTGGCCACGGCCCTCGGGACCCGACGGTTCGGCATCCGCCATCGCATAGCGCTCCTCGGCCTGGCTTCCGGCCTCATCCATTTCTTCGTCCAGGGTAAGGGCTGGGAGTACCACCTGTATCCGGCGGCAGCCTTCGCCGCCGTGCTGCTGTTTTCGGAGCTCGAGCCGCTGGTGCGAGCCCGGGCATGGCCGGCCGTGCCGTTGGCGGCGAGCCTGATCCTGGCCGTTGCGCTGCTCGGCAGCAAAGGCGCCGGCAGCGCGGCTGCGGCGGAAGGTGGCTGGGTGAGCGCCAAGGCCCGGCGCGTGAGCGCCGTCGTCGAGGCGTTGAAGCGCTACCTGGAGCCCGGCGATCGCGTCCAGGTTCTGGACACCACCGACGGCGGCATCCACGCCTTGCTACGGCTGGGGATCGCTCAGCCGACCCGTTTCCTCTACGACTTCCACTTCTTCCACGATACCGGGACGCCGGTGGTACGCGCGCTCCGCCGTGAACTGGTGCGCGGCCTCGAGCGCCGGCCGCCCCGGTGCGTGGTCTTCTTCGCGGGCGGCTGGCCGGCCGGGGGCTGGGAACGGCTCAGCTCGTTCCCGGAGCTGGAGCGGCTGCTCGCCGCGCGGTACCGGGAAGCCGTGCGCGGCGATGGCTTCATCGTCTATGCGAAGCGAGACGGTACGTAGGATCATCCGCGCGTACGACGATCCCGTCGTACGCGCCTACTGTTGGGCCCGATTCGGGATCCTGCGCCAGCGGTTCCTGGACGAGATCGGCCAGTACCTGCCCGAGGCCGGCCCGGTGCTCGACATCGGCTGCGGATTCGGGCTCTTCTCCCTCTACTACGCCGCGACCGGACCGCGGCGTCTTCTTCGCGGCGTGGATGTCGACGGCCGGCGCATCGCGCTGGCTCGCCGCGCGGCCCGTCGCCTGGGGCTCGACAACGTGAGCTACGAAGAGGGCGACGCCCGAGATTTCAAGGGCGACGGCGAGATGCAGGCCGCCTACATGCTGGATATCGTCCACCACATCCCGCCTGCCCGCGTGCCGCCCCTGCTGGCCCAGCTGCGCCGGGCCCTGCCCTCCGGTGGCCGGCTGCTCGTCAAGGACGTGGATACGCAGCCGGCGCCCAAGCGCTGGTTCACGTGGGCGCTCGACAAGGCCATGGCTCCCCGGGCGGCAGTCCGCTACTGGAGCGCCGAGGAGCTGACAGCGGTCCTCGAAGCGAGCGGGTTTCGCGTCTGGCGCCACCTGCTCGTCGATCTGCTGCCCTATCCGCACATCCTCTACATCTGCGAGGCGCGCCCGTGATCGCTGCGGGCCGGCGCCGTACGTGCCTTGTCAACGCTGCACCCGCACGCGTGCCAGATCGGCGGCCGATTCCGGAGAACCGAAGAATTCTCGGTCTCTTACGGCGCGGCACCCTCCTTGCTCGAAGGCCGAGCGCGGAGGTGGCGTATGCAGCGGGTGATGACGTTCGTAGCGCTGTTCCTGCTCGCCTACCCTGCCGTCGTGCACGGGCAGGCCCAGAACAGAGCCCCCGGACCGCCGGCCCGGGCCGAGCGGCCGGCGGATAGCAGGCCCGGATTCATGGCCAGCGCCGGCCGCGCCATCGTCGATGTGTGGATAACGTCCAAGGCCAAAGCCAAACTCATCGCCGACAGGCGCATCACCCGAGCCGTCAACGTCGAGACCCACGCCGGGGTTGTCACCCTCCGCGGCAAGGTGGCGAGTCGCGAAGAGAAGCGGCTCGCCGAGCAGGTGGTCCACGGCACCAGCGGCGTCAGGGCGGTGCGCAGCTCGCTCCAGATCGTGCCCGACTCCCGGCGCAAGAGCGTCGACGCCCGGGACAAGGACATCACGAAGGATCTCGAAGCCCGGATCGAGCAGGACGCGATGCTCAAGGACGCCGACATCGACGTGCGCTCGGACAATGGCATGGTCACGCTGACCGGCTCGGTGTCCAGCGCCCGGGCCAGTGCCCGGGCGCGGGCGCTGGCGCGGGCCACGAGCGGGGTGCAGGGGGTGCGGAACGAGTTGAGGTCGCGGTAGCCCGAGCCGCGCGCTAGCTCGGCAGGGACCGGGCGGGCCCGCCGCTCACCGCTCCTTGAGCGCCGTCAGCACCTCACCGGCGACACGGGCGATCTCGCCGATTCCGCGCTCGGCGATCCCGGTCACGACCGCCCGCTCGTCGGTGAGGCGACCCACCTCGCTGCCCAGCCTGACGATCTCGCTCTGCAGGCTCTCGACCTCGCGTTTGAGACGGGTCACTTCGCCCGCGGCTTCGTCGGCCCGCTTGCGCAGCTCGTCGCACTCCTGGATCAGCGACGGGATGATATGGTTCACCATGTTCTTGCTGTCGCGGACCCAGGTCTCGATCTCCTGCCAGGCCTGGGCCACGCTCTCCGTGCTCTCCATGGTCGTCACCTCGGGCATCCGCGCGAAGGCGGCGCTGGGCTGCGGGGCCGGGACCGACGGCCGGCTCTCCTTCGCCTTCCAGGTCGGCACGATCACGACGGGATGGCGGCGGATGTCTTCCCAGTAATCGAGAGGCCGTCGGCGGTCCTGGCTCCTCCGCTCGGGGCGATGCGGCTCGGTGATGCGACGCCGCTCGCCCCGGCGGCGGTCCATGAGCACCTGGACTCGGGGATCATCGAGAAACTGGTCGCTGACGCGGGCGAAGAGATCGACGGCGTGGCGCGCCACGACGATGAGAAAGCGTACCTGCCTGTCCCGGGCCGGAGCGTCCCGATCCGTCACGCTCGTGCGCGTCCGCTGCAGCGTCTCCAGCTTGTGCATCCAGCACACGCCGGAGGTCTCGCGCGGATCGTCGAGCGGGGGCCGGTCCCCGATCAGCCCCTCCCGCCCTTCGGAACGGCACCAGG
This sequence comes from Candidatus Methylomirabilota bacterium, assembly GCA_035709005.1. Taxonomy (NCBI): domain Bacteria; phylum Methylomirabilota (SeqCode); species Candidatus Methylomirabilota bacterium. The sequence continues at coordinate 35,234 of DASTFB010000127.1, forward strand.
CGCAGACGACTTTCACGCCAATCCTCCTGATCCACGCGGCGATGAGAACGGAAGAATAGGATCAGTCGCGAGGAAGGTCAAGCCGGTGAGACGGCAACGGGGCTACGGCAGTGCGCCGTAGCCCCGTCGTGAACGCTTGGTGGAGCTGAGGGGATTCGAACCCCTGACCCCAAGACTGCCAGCCTTGTGCTCTCCCAGCTGAGCTACAGCCCCACGCGTCGGGTCACGTTACAGGCGCCTCCGAGGCATTGTCAAGCCGCGCACGGGCGTGGTGCGCACGGGCGTGGAGTTGTTGGACCCTGGCGTGCTGTACACAGGGCACCATGACACGGCGCTGCTTCCTGGCGTGCCTCCTCGCGGCCGGATGTCACCCAGCCCGCCGAGCCGTCCTCGTCGACCCCGCGTCCTACGCCCCGGCGGCAAGCCTGGAGGCGCGAGCCCGCCTGAACGAGGAGGGGCGGCTCGACGGGTACGGCGCCTGTCTTCAGTGCGGCGACCGCTGGAACTGGAAGCCCGCTCACACGATCGCGTACGGAGCCGGACAGGGCATGTTCCCGCTGTGCGAGTACGACTACTGGCGCCTTCCCGTGGAGCGCGTCGAGGACCACATCCGGAGGCTCGTCCGCGAGTGGAAGGCGCTGACGCCGGACGAGGCCGAGCGCCTGGAGGAGGACGCGCGGCTGGCGATCGCGGCCATGCGCGCCGAGCGCGGCGCTGCGCAGGGGCGTCGGGGAGCAACCGGGGCGGTTCCGCGCTGAGGCCTTGGCCGGTGCGCCTGGTGCCGAAGGTGGGAATCGAACCCACACACCCTTGCGGGTACACGATTTTGAGTCGTGCGCGTCTGCCGGTTCCGCCACTTCGGCGCCTCGGGCCCGGGCCGCTTTCCAGCATAGCCGATCGCCCGCCCGGGGCGCCCCCCGCGGGCCGCCGTTCTGTGACAGAATGAGCGACGCGGCCCCCCGCGGGTCGCTCCGCCACGAGGTGCCCGATGGGTGAGCGGTCGTTCACAGAGGACGTCAAGCAGCTCGGCTACGGAGAGGGACAGATCCTCCGTGGCGAGGGCATTCTCGCCATCACCAAGGCCCTGCTGCAGTCGGGGGTGTCGTACGTCGGCGGCTACCCGGGGTCGCCGATCTCGCACCTGCTGGACGTCATGGCCGACGCCAACGAGTCGCTCCTCGCGCCGATGGGCATCTACTTCGAGCTCTCGGGGAGCGAGGCGGCGGCGGCCGCCCTCCTCGGCGCCTCCATCAACTACCCCGTCCGGGGTGCCGCCACCTGGAAATCGGTCGTGGGCACGAACGTCGCGTCCGATGCCCTGTCCCACGTGGCATCCGCGGGCGTGCTCGGCGGCGCCCTCGTCGTGATCGGCGAGGACTACGGGGAGGGGGCCTCCATCCTGCAGGAGCGGACGCACTCCGCGGCCCTGAAGTCGTCGCTCCCGCTCCTGGATCCTCGCAACAGCCTGTCGTCGTTCGCTCGCTTCGTGGAAGAGGGGTTCGGCCTGTCCGAGGCGTGCAACGAGCCGGTGCTCTTCTCGATCCGGATCCGCGCCTGCCACATGCGCGGCACCCTGCGCTGCAAGGACAACGTCGCCCCGGCCATCAGCATGCGCGCGCGGCTGGCGACCCCGTCGTTCAGCCTCGAGCGGATCAATCTGCCGCCCTTCACCTACGCCATGGAGGCCAAGAAGTTCACGGAGCGGCTGCCCGCCGCGCGCCGGTACGTCGTCGAGCACGGGCTCAACGAGCACATCCCGGGCGCGGAGTCGCACCTGGGGCTCGTCCTGCAGGGCGGTCTCTGGAACACGACCGTTCGCGCCCTGCACCTGCTGGGGCTGGCCGACCTGCACGGGCGCACGCCGGTGCCCCTCATGGTCCTCAACGTCCTCCATCCCCTGGTGCCCGAGGAGCTGCTCGCCTTCCTCCGGGTCAAGAAGCGCGTCCTCGTGGTGGAGGAGGGAATGCCCAATCACCTCGATCGCGAGCTGAAGGCGCTCGCGCACGAGGCGAGGCTCGACGTCGAGATCCAGGGCAAGGAGGTCTTCTCGGCGCACGGGGAGTACGTGCCGGCCCTCGTCCTCAGGGGGCTGCGGACATTCCTCACCTCCGCCGCTCCCACCGCGCAGAGCGTGACCGCCATCGAGGGCCGCTACGCGGCGCTGGTTGCGCACCAGGACGCGGTGCGGAGCCTCCTGCCGCAGCCGATCACCAAGCGGCCCCCGTCGTTCTGCACGGGGTGTCCGGAGCGGCCCGTCTTCAGCGCGCTCAAGATCCTCCGCGCGAAGACACCCGAGATCGGCGACACCCACGTGGCCGCAGACATCGGCTGTCACACCTTCTCGACGCAGGCGCCGTTCAACGTGGGCAACTCGGTCCTCGGCTACGGCATGGGGCTGGCCTCCGCGAGCGCGGTGGCGCCGCTGTTCGGCAAGCGGGTCGTCTCGGTCATGGGGGACGGCGGCTTCTGGCACAACGGGCTCACCAACGGCGTCGCCAATGCCGTGTGCAACCAGCAGGACTCCGTGCTGGTGATCCTCGACAACTTCTACACGTCGGCGACCGGACAGCATCACAACCCGTCGACCGGCCGGAACGCCCGCAACGAGCCGACGGGCATGACCATGCCGCAGGCGCTGCGGGGCGTGGGCGTGCGGTGGATCCGGACGGTGCCCTCCTACGACATCCCGGCGATGCTGCGCACGCTGCGGGAGGCCCTCACCACGCGCGCGCGGGGGCTGAAGGTGGTCATCGCCCGGGGCGAGTGCATGCTCGAGCGCCAGCGGCGCGAGCGTCCGCTGAACCGCCGGCGCGCCGCGGCCGGGGAGACGGTGAGGCAGCCGCGGTTCGGCGTGGACCCCGACGTCTGCACCGGCGACCACTCGTGCATGCGGCTCAACGGCTGCCCCTCGCTCACGCTGCGCGACAGTCCCGACCCGCTGCGCGAGGACCCGATCGCCCACGTCGACGACACCTGTGTCGGCTGCGGCGTGTGCGGCGAGGTGGCGCACGCCGCGGTACTGTGCCCGTCGTTCTACGAGGTCCAGGTGGTGACGAACCCGGGCCGGTGGACCCGGCTGCTGGCCCGGCTCCGCATGGCGGTCATCCGGCGTCTCGCGTCCGCCCCGGCGTGACCGCGCGCGGGATCCTCAGTGTGCTCGTCCCCGCTGTTGGCGGGCAGGGGGGCGGGGTCCTGTCGGAGTGGCTGGTGGAGGCGGCCCTGCTGGACGGCCATGCCGTGCACGGCACGTCGATCCCCGGGGTGGCGCAGCGCACCGGGTCGACCACGTACTACGTCGAGATCGCGATCGGTCCCGCCGACGACGGTCTGGAGCCCGCCTTCTCGCTGTATCCGGTCCCCGGCGCGCTGGACGTGCTGCTGGCTCCCGAGTTCCTCGAGGTCGGTCGCATGATCGAGCAGGGGTTCGTCTCGCCGAACCGCACCACCGTGGTCTGTAGCACGCACCGGCTCTACTCGATTCACGAGAAGATCGCCACCGGACGCGCCATCTATCCTCGCGAGGCGCTGGAGCGGGCGGCGCGCGCCGCCTCGCGCACGCTGGTCGCCTTCGACGCGCTGGCGCTGGCGCGCACCCACGGGACGGAAGTCAACGCGGTGCTGCTCGGGGCGCTGGCCGGCGTCGGTGCGCTCCCGCTCGCGACGGACGCGTATCGCAAGGCCATCGAGCGCAAGGGCGTCGGCGTGAAGGCGAACCTGGCCGGGTTCGAGCTCGGCCTCGCCGTGGCCGGGGACCCCGCGGCGGGGGGGAGGGCGCCGGCCGCCGCCGCCCGCGAGCCCACTCCCCACCCCGCCTTCACCGGCCAGATCGCGACGCTGCCCGAGACGATCCGCCCGATCGTGGCGCTCGCCGTCGCCCGGCTCGTCGACTACCAGGACGCCGGCTACGCGCGGCGGTACCTCGATCGCCTGCGGCCCTTCGTGCCGGGGCCCGGCGCGCCGCCGGCCGCCGTCGACCTCGCCCGGATCGTGGCTCGGCACCTCGCCACGTGGATGTCCTACGAGGACGCGGTGCGGGTGGCCCAGCTCAAGACCCGGGCGACACGCTTCGACCGGATCCGGGCCGAGAGCCGCGCCGGCACCGGCGAGATCGTGGTGACCGACTACCTCAAGCCCGATCTCGACGAGATCCTCGGCGTCCTGCCGCACCGGCTCGTGGCGCCGGTCGCCCGCTGGGCCGCGCGGCGGTGGCCCCACGGCCGGCCGACGCTCGGCCAGCACGTGCGGACCACGACCATCACGGGCTTCCTGCGCGTCTGGCTCCTCACGCGCCTGCGCCCGCTTCGCCCGTTCTCCCACCGGGCTCACGAGGAGCACGCGCGCATGGAGCGCTGGCTCGCGAGCGTGCGGCGGTGCGCCGGGCGCGACCTCGCCCTGGCCGGCGAGGTGGCGCGCGCGGCCCAGCTCGTGAAGGGTTATGGCGACGTGAGGCGTCGGATGGCGCTGCTGTTCGAGGACCTCCTCGCCCGCGTCGAGCGGGTGGCCGACCTCGAGGCGGAGCGCGGCCACGGGTACGCCGTGGCGCATGGGCTGGCCGCGCGCTACCGGGCGCTCGTCCTCGAGGGTCCCGACGGCGAGGCGCAAGCGCAGGCGCTCGCGGCGGACGTCGAGAGGCGCCTGGCGACGGCCGACGCGGCCGAGGCGCTCGCGATCATCGGGGGGGGGGGGG
>DASTFB010000128.1 GCA_035709005.1 Candidatus Methylomirabilota bacterium
CGCTTTCGTCCTGGAAGACGAGCCAGGCGTGCCGGCGGCGAGCGTTTTTTTTACCGCGGGCCAGCGGACGTCGACCCAGTGCTGGATGGCCGTGTCGTTCCGTTCCTTCGCCCGCTTGGCGGGCCGCTGGAGCGTCCAGTCTGCGCATACCGGCGAAGCTGAACACCCAGATCGGCCCATCGTGAACGCGCCGATCGGGGATCGTGATCGGAGCGGAGCGACGCTGGCCGGCCGCTCAGCTGTCGAGCTTGCCCTCCTTTCTCCGTGAGGGACCTTTTAGCACGAGTCGGTGCGCATTGTGGAGGAGTCGATCGCAGATGGCGTCGGCCAGGGTAGGCTCGCCGATGTGATCGTGCCACTGGGCCGGGGGGAGCTGGCTCGTGACGATCGTGGAGCGGCTCCCATACCGGTCCTCGAGAATCTCGAGCAGGTCCCGGCGCTCCTGGTCCTGCGGCGGGGCCAAGCCCCAGTCATCGAGGAGGAGGACGTCCATCCGGGCGAGTTTGCCGAGGAGCCGGCCGTAGCTGCCGTCGGCGCGCGCCACGCGGAGGTCCTCGAACAGGCGGGAGGCCCGGCGGTAGTAGGCGCGGTAGCCGCGGCGGCAGGCCTGGTGGGCGAGGGCACAGGCGATGAAGCTCTTGCCGGTGCCGGGGGCGCCGGTGACGAGGACCTGCTGGTGCTCGGCGATCCAGCGGCAGGTGGCGAGCTGGCGGATGACGGCCTTGTCGAGCTCCCGGCGGGCGGGATAGTCGATGGCTTCGATGCAGGCCTGTGGCAGCTTGAGCTTGGCGTCCTGGAGGGCGCGGGCCAGGCGCTTGTTCTCCCGCGCCAGCCACTCGGCGTCGACCAGCAGCCCGAGCCGCTCATCGAAGCTGAGGGTGGCGAGCTCGGCGTTCTGCTGTTGCTCAGTCCAGGCCTGGGCCAGGGCCGGCAGCTTGAGGGCGTGCAGTTTGTCGAGGGTCGGGGTGGCGAGCATCGGGCCTCCTTACTGGTAGTAGTCCCGGCCGCGGATCTGTTCGTGGACGGGAGCCAGGGGGCGGGGCTCGGCCGGCTCGGGCGGGGGCAGCCGGTCGAGCCCGTGCTTGAGGATCGAGTCGACGTGGCGGTAGGAGCGGACGCCGACGGTCAGGGCCCGGGCACAGGCGGCCTCGAGGCGGGCGGCGCCGTCGCGGCGGCTGAGGCGGCGCAACCCCAGGCAGGAGCGATAGCCCTGCTCGGGATGTGGGCGGTCGGCGAGGATGGCGGCGACGAGGGCGGCCGTCTGGGGCCCGATGGTCTCGGCCCAGTGGATGAGGCGCGACGGCGTCCACTCGAGATGGTGCTGGTGGGCCTTGGGCATGTGGGCGGGGGTGGTGGTGTGCCGACCGGGCGTGTCATCGCGCCGATGGGCGGCGACCCGCTGGCCACGATGGAAGAGCTCGACGGTCGCGGCGCTGACCCGAGCGTCGATGATTTCGTGGATCAGGGCGTAGGGGACGGAGTAGTAGTGGCGGTGGAGCTCGACGTGGTAGTCGATATTGACGCGGGCGACCGCCCACTCGCCGTAGACGAATGGCTCGGCCGGCAGCGGCCGCAGGGCGGGGTGATCCAGCCGCTCGAAGAGCTCGCGGCGGCTGGCGCGGTACAGGCGCATGGGCCGGGTGTTCAGGTCGGCGAGGAGCTCGGCAATGCGGGTGTTGAGGGCCGCGAGAGAGAAGAAGGTCTCGTGGCGGAGCCGCGCGAGGATCCACCGCTCGGCGACCAACACCCCAGCTTCGATCTTGGCCTTGTCCCGTGGCTTCGCCGGCCGGGCCGGGAGGATGGCGGTGCCGTAGTGCGCCGCGAACTCTTCGTAGGTGCGCTGCAGGCCCGGCTCGTAGCGGCACGGCACGACCACGCCGCTCTTGAGCTGGTCGCAGACGATGGCGGCCGTGACCCCGCCGAAGAAGGCGAAGGCGCGGGTGTGGCTGGCGATCCAGTCGGGCACCTGCTGGGTGCGGGTCGCCTCAGCGTAGGTGTAGTTCGAGGCCCCGAGGACCGCGGCGAACAGCTCGACCTCGACGACCTCCCCGGTGGTCGGGTCGATGAGCCGGGGTTTGTGGCCCGCGTAGTCGACGAAGCACTTCTCGCCGGCGCGGTGGAGCTGGCGCATGGACAGGCGCCGGCGCTCAAGCCAGCGGCGATAGAGGTCACAGAACCGCGTGTAGCGGTAGCCGTCGGGGTACCGCTCCAGGTATTCGAGGTGGAGCAGCTCCAGGGTGACCCCGGGCCGGCGGCGCTCGGCGTGAATCCACGCGCAGTCGGGCGCCGGGCGCTGCCGCTGGCCCGCGACCTCGGGCCGGCCATAGAGCCGGCCCTCCAGGATGTCGTCGCTCAGCGGCTGGACCTGAGGCCAGTCCAGCCCAGCCCCCTGCGCCCGGGCGACGACGCTGCTGATCGTGCCCAGTCCCACCGTGAGGCTCTGGGCCACGGCCCGGTGGCTGAGCCCCAGGGCCCACTTCTGACGCAAGATTTCTCGGATCTGCCGCATGGACAGTCGCTCGGCCGCCATCGCGCCCCTTTCGGCTGCGGGGGCGGACGACGCGCTGGACCATCCAGCGTCGCCTGCTCAGGCGCCCGCCCCCCGTTCGGGGCAGGATCGCCTGGGCCGCGTTCACGATCACCGATCTACGTGTTCACCATCCCGATCCTGGCGTTCACCATGACCGATCCGGGTGTTCACGTTGCACCGATCCACGTGTTCACGTTCAACCGATCCCGGCGTTCACCTTGGGCCGGCACGCGCAGCCACTTGCGGCTGCCACCACGTCTTCGAGTCGGTACCGTTCGTAACGTGCCGTCATGTCGGTGCACTCCGGCACCGCGGCTGCATGTTCTCTCCGCTCGGACGTGACGCCTACCCGAACCAGCGCCTCGCCGGCCTTGGGCTCTGGAGTTGTCTCAGTCATCGAGACGAGTCTCTCGAGGCTCCCGAACCCTGCCACGCGATAGCTCTGCATGGCGGTTCCTTTCCTCAACTCGGACAATCTAACCCGCGAGCGCGGCGGGAACAATCGTTCATTGCCCGGTGGGAGTAACGCGCCGCCACAGGTTGTTGAAGACGATGCTGTCAAAGAACGCATGCGCGCGTACGACGCGCCCATCGCGCATCTCCCAGAACCATGCATACGTATTGGAATAGGTTTGACCGTCCCTGGCGACACCGCTCGCGTCAAAGAAAATGATGACCGTGTCGTCGTCGGTGTGGATATTGCGGATCGTCGGCCGCAAGCCCTCGCGGACGTTGTCAAGTCGAATGAGACAGTCGGCTTCGGAAATTTGTGAGCAGCCGTCATGAGCGGATCCCCTCTGGCGCGGCGAGCGCCGGTGGCGCCGGGGGCTTGTTGATCCAGGCCGCGGTCGGCAGCGGCGGGGGAACGGGCACGCCGCGCGGGAAGCGCTCGGGGTGCGCCTGGTAGGCGGCGCGCAGGATCTCGGCGCGGTGCTGCCACTTGGCCTCGGCCACGCCGTAATGGATGTCGTGCGGAGTCATGAGGCCGAGGGCGCTGTGCCGATGCTCGGCGTTGTACCAGGGGAAGAAGCGCTGGCAGAACGCCTCGGCGTCCTCGTAGGCGCGGAACCGCGCCGGGAAGTCCGGTCGGTACTTGAGGGTCTTGAACTGGGCCTCGGAGAACGGGTTGTCGTCGGAGACCTGCGGCCGGGAGTGCGAGGGCACCACGCCCAGGCTGGCCAGCAGCAGGGCCACGGGCTTGGCGGTCATCGCCGGGCCGCGGTCGGCATGAATGGTGAGCTGGTCGGGCGCGATGTGCTGGCGCTCGCAGCTCTCGGCGATCAACACCTTCGCCAAGGCGGCACTCTCGTGACGGCCGAGCAGCCAGCCGACGACGTAGCGGCTGAAGATGTCGAGCAATACGTAGAGGTAGTAGTAGGTCCACTTCACCGGGCCCAGGAGCTTGGTGATGTCCCAGCTCCAGACCTGGTTGGGGCCGGTGGCGAGCAGCTCCGGCTTCCGATACGCGGGGTGCCGGAGCTGGTTGCGCCGCTCGCGCACCTCCGCGTTCGCCGCCAGCACGCGGTACATCGTGCGGATCGAGCACGGCGGCACTTGGCCCGCGTCGAGCAGCTGCGCCCAGACCTGCGTCGGGGGCAGATCGACGAACCGCTCCTCATGCAACACGGCCAAGACCCCGGCCCGCTCCGTCGGCGTCAGCGCCTGCCGGGGGGCGCGCCGCGCCCGCGGGGCCGCGGGCTCCGGCGGCGGGACGCCCCGCCGCCGGTAGAACGTGGCCCGGGCCAGCCCCAGGGCGTCGCACAACGGGGCGATGCCGACCCGAGCCTGGCGCTCCTCGACCAGGGCAATCATGACTGCGCGCTCGCCCCCGGCCGGCCGAGCAGCGCCGCCAAGTTTTTTTGGGCCTCCACCAGGGCCTCAGCCCGCTCGGCCCGGCCCGTCATGTGCGTGAGCTGGCGCTCGAGCTCGGCGATCTTCCGATCTCGAGGATCGACGGGCGTCGGTTTGCGACCTCGCTTCTTCGGGGTTAGGGCGGCGAGTTCGCCGCGCGCCCGGGCTCGCCGCCACTCCACCAGATGCGACGAGTACAACCCCTCCCGCCGGAGCAGCGCCCCGACCGCCCCGGGCGTGGTGCACGCGTCGGCCTCCTTGAGGATCCGCCGCTTGTACTCCGCGGTGAACGATCGGCGCTGCGGCTTCGCGGCCACCTGCACATCCTCTGGCGTCACGGCCATCTCAACCCGCGCTTCCATGGGAATATCCCTTCCCGCCCTCTACAGTAATTTCGGAGGGAGGGACTGTCTCATCCATCCTGGCACAGAGGGC
>DASTFB010000129.1 GCA_035709005.1 Candidatus Methylomirabilota bacterium
CACAATCACCCGGAACGCCGGCATCATCGGCGAGGCCGTCGATCTGAGCCTGGACCACCTGGAAGATACCCGGACGTCCACGCTGCTCTTTCACCTGACGCAGCGGCTGCTCTACACGAAGTGGCGCGATGCGGGCGAGGCTCCGAAGCTGCACCTCTTCGGCCAGCTCAAGCGGATCACCCGCGAGTGGCTCGAGACCCACCTGGTATGCAAGGGCGGCACCTACCCGGCTCAGCTCATGTACCAGGAGCTGGCGGACATGGCCTGCAACAAAATCACGGCGGCCATCACGGCTGCGTTCGTGGACGAGCGGCCGATCAAGGCGGTGGCTGAGTTCTGCCGGGTGGCCGAGTCGCACCCTCGCGTGAAAGCGTACGTAAAGAACCACAACCTCGGCCTGGAGGTGCCCTACCGTTACGGCTCCGAGACCCGGCGCTACCTACCTGACTTCATCGTACTGGTGGACGATGAACATGGCGCCGACGACCTGCTGCACCTGGTCGTCGAGATCAAGGGCTATCGCCGCGAGGATGCCAAGGAGAAAAAGGCGACGATGGACACCTACTGGGTGCCCGCCGTCAACAACCTCCGCACGCTGGGCCGGTGGGCGTTCGCCGAGCTGACGGAGATCTACCAGATCGAGGCTGACTTCAAGGCAAAGGTGACGCAGGAGTTCGATGCGATGCTCGCGCGGATCGGCGCAGTGTCAACAAAAGTCCCCACTTGACAGCATTCGGCGCGCACGTCAGTGGCACGTTTCCGGGGCCCTCCGGATGCCGCCTCAGCGGGCCTCCGAGGCCCGTGGACGCGCCTTCCGAATCGCCGCCGCGGAAATCACAGAGTGCGCTCTCATCGTGCGCTGGCACCCCCTGGGAAGAGCCCCCACACCCAGGGGTTAGAGTCGCCCCAGCAAGGGGGACTCGCCATGAACATCGCCGAGCTGAACCGCCTTGGCGACGAGATCGCCGAGCTGTCTGCGCACCTGAACGCTGCCACCGCCCGGCTCCTCGACCTCATTCGCGAGTTCGACGCTCGCGGCGGCTGGAACAACGGCTTCCGCTCCTGCGCTCACTGGCTGGCCTGGCGCGTGGGCCTCGACCTCGGCGCTGCCCGCGAGAAGGTGCGCGTCGCCCGCGCGCTCGGCAACCTGCCGCGCCTGGCCCGCGCGCTGGCCACCGGCGAGCTGTCCTACGCCAAGGTCCGCGCCCTCACCCGCGTGGCCACCCTGGAGACCGAGGAGCGCTTGCTGGCCGTCGGCCGCGCCGGCACCGCGGAGCACGTCGAGCGCATCGTCCGCGGCTGGCGCTGGATGGATCGCAAGGCCGAGGCCCAGGACGCCGACCGCCAGCACAGGGCCCGCTCGCTGCACGTGTATCAGGACGCCGACGGTACGGTCCGGGTCCGCGGGCGCCTGGCCCCCGAGGTCGGGGCGCTGCTGATGAAGGCTCTGGACGCCGCGCGGGAGGCCCTGTACCAGCAGGCGCGCGAGCGGCAGGCGCGAGCCGTTCGCGACGACGTTTCCGCGGAGACGTCGCCGGCCATGCAGACGCCGGAGATACCGACGATGGAGCAGCAGCAGGCCGACGCCCTGGGCCTGCTGGCCGAGACGGCGCTCCACCACGGCCTCGATCCGGGCGCCCCGGGCGAGCGTTACCAGGTGGTCGTCCACGTGGACGCTCCGGTGCTGGCCGACAGCGAGCATCCCGGCCAGTCGGTGCTGGAGGACGGCGTTCGCGTTTCCGCGGAAACGTCCCAGCGCCTGGCCTGTGACGCCAGCCAGGTGGTCATGGGCCACGACGCCGAGGGCCGGCTGCTAGAGGTCGGGGTCCGCACGCGCACGATCCCGCCCGCGCTACGCCGGGCGCTCCAGCACCGCGACCAGGCCTGTCGCTTCCCGGGCTGCAACGTCCGGTTCGGCCAGGGCCATCACATCCGTCACTGGGCGCAGGGTGGCCCCACCACGCTGTCCAACCTCGCGCTGCTGTGTCGCCGGCATCACCGAGCGGTGCACGAGGAGGGTTACCAGGTGGAGCGCCGGGCGGACGGCGCGCTGGAGTTCCGGCATCCGTATGGGTGGTTGATCCCCGACGTCCCCGAGCCCTCCGCCGTAGAAGGCGACCCCGTCCGGACCATCCGGGCCCGCAACGAGGCCGAGGGGCTTACACTCGGCGCCCACACGGCGACGCCCGGCTGGCTGGGTGAGCGCCTGGATGTGGGCTATGCGATCGACGTGCTCCACCCCTTGGCGAGGAACGGTTGATGGCGAAGAAAAGCAAGCCACCGGCCACTGCGCGTCGCCTACGAGCGCCGCAACCGCGACCTCGACCCGCAGCTCGTCTGGCGCGGCAAGGACCAGCAGGACTGGAGCGACCTCGTCGTCCAGGCTCCGCCCATCTACATTCAAGAGAAGGTCCTGCCCAAGGTCCTGATCGACGACCTGCTGCGGCAGACGAGGGAGAGGCGCCAGGAGGCGGGTGAGGTCATCCCGGATCTGTTCGCCGATTTCAACGGCCTCCCCGAAGGCGTGGACAAGACCGACTTCTACCAGCACGACCAGAACTGGTCGAACCGGATGATCCTGGGCGACTCGCTCCAGGTGATGGCCAGCCTCGCCGAGCGCGAGGGGCTCCGCGGGAAGGTCCAGTGCATCTACATCGACCCGCCTACTTCCTGGGGGCCAACGACCCCTATGGTGCCCTCAAGACGACCCTCAAGGCCGAGATCGACGAGGCGGCCTGGGCCACGTTGCGCAGCGATACCTCACGTCCCTTTGACAGGCCGAAGTCGGGCCGCATTGCCGTGAAGGTCATAAATCACATGGGCGACGAGGTGATGAAGGTGTTCCGGGTCACCTGATTTTGTTCCGCTCCGAGTTCCTGCAAGATCTTCAACGATGACGCAGGCCGCGGACGATCAGGACACCGCGGTCCGGCTCCGCGCGTTCGACTTCCTTCGCGAGCAGCGGCGCCGCTTCGGCGACGCGTCGCTCCCGCGAGCAGTCCTCGAGCGCGGCTTCGACTTTGAGGGCGTCAGAGTCCCCCTCATCGGTCCGCAGGGGATATTCAAGCCGGCCATCCTGCCAGAGGTACCGCTCACCATCACGACGGCCCCGCCGGTCGAACATCGGGAGCGTCCTTACGACGACGGGTTCATCGACGGCGGGTTCCTCCGTTATCGGTATCGGGGCACCGATCCGAACCACCGAGACAACGTCGGGCCGCGCTTAGCCATGCAGCGGCAGGCTCCGCTCATCTACCTGCACGGCATCGTTCCAGGACTCTACGAGCCAGCGTGGCCGGTGTTCATCGTGGAGGATCATCCCGATACGCTGACCTTCATCGTGGCGATCGATGACCAGCTCGGGGTATCGGCGCCGTGGCAGTTCAACGACCCGGCGGCGCTGACTGCGCGACGGCAGTACGTGACAGCGGTAGTCCGGCAGCGCCTGCACCAGCGCAGCTTCCGTGAGCGCGTGCTCCGGGCATACCAGCAATGCTGCTCTATTTGCCGGCTGCGCCACGGCGAGCTGCTGGAAGCCGCCCACATCCTGCCCGACGGCCATCCGCTCGGTGAGCCGGTCGTCCCGAACGGCCTCGCCCTCTGCAAGCTCCATCACGCCGCGTTCGATTCGTACATCATCGGCGTCACGCCGGATCTCGAGGTCAAGGTGCGGCTCGACGTGCTGGAGGAGATCGACGGGCCGATGCTCCAGCATGGGCTCCAGGGCTTTCAGGGCCGGCGGATCCACGTGCCGCCCGCCGACCATCTCAAGCCGAATCGCGACTTCCTGGCTGAGCGTTACGCGCTGTTCCGGACGGCGAGCTGAGGCGGCTTGACCCCCGCGCCGGCCCGGGGTATGCGTGGTCCACTTCCCACGGGAAAGGAGTCACTGCCGATGGCGCTTCAGGTTCGTCGCGTGATCACCGGACACGACGCCAGCGGGCGGGCGGTCGTCAAGATCGACGAGGTGTCCAAGAATATCGTCTCCAGCCGGCCGGGCGCCGCGGCCTGCGTCGTCTGGACCACGGAGGGCTTTCCGGTCAACAACGACGGCCAGGGCGACGAGGGGCTTCGCAAGGTCGGCACCACCCTGGCCAACGGCACGGTCTTCCGCGTCATCGAGTTCGCCCCGGGCGTGGCGGCCCGCAACCACCGTACGGACTCGATCGACTACATCGTCGTCATGTCGGGCGAGATCGACATGGAGCTCGACGGCTCCACGGTCCACCTCAAAGCCGGCGACGTGATGGTCCAGCGCGGCACGATCCACAACTGGGTCAACAAGGGCGCCCGGCCCTGCGTGCTGGCGGTGGTCCTCGTCGACGCGAAATCCGTCGAGGCCGGGGGCAAGGTCTTGACGGCGGTAGGCTAAGGGCCGTGCCCGGCATCTCGACCACGGTTGTCGGCAGCTATCCCCAACCGGACTGGCTCGTCGACAAGACGCAGTACCGGCTCAATCCGGTCCCCCGTGTGCGCCTGCCCCGGATCTGGCGTGTCGGCGAGCCGTGGCTCCGCGAAGCTCAGGACGACGCCGTGCGGCTGGCCGTGGCCAACATGGAAGCGGCGGGCATCGACGTCGTCACCGACGGCGAGCAGCGCCGGGAGAGCTACTTCAACGAGTTCGCCAACGCCCTGGAGGGGCTCGACCGCGAACGGCCAGGCACCGCGCTCAGCCGGCGGGGCACGCCGACGCCCGTGCCGCGCGTGATCGGGCCCATCGCCCGCACCCGGCCGGTGAACCTGCGCGACGCCCGGTTCCTGCGCGCGGTGACGGACCGGCCCATCAAGGTCACGGTGCCGGGGCCGTTCACGATGACCCAGCTCGCCCAGGACGAGTACTACAAGGACCCGGAGCGGCTGGCCGAGGCCTACGCGGTGGCCGTCAACGCCGAGCTGCGCGACCTGGAGGCGGTCGCCGACGTCCTGCAGCTCGACGAGCCGTATCTGCAGGCCCAGCCCGAGCGCGCCCGGGCCTATGCGGTCCCGGTGATCGACCGGGCCCTGGCCGGCATCCGCAAGCCGACCATCGTCCACCTCTGCTTCGGCTACGCCTTCACGGTGAAGGACAAGCCCAGCGGCTACTCGTTCCTGCCCGAGCTGGACCGCTGCGCGGCCTCCCACGTCTCCATCGAGGCGGCGCAGCCCAGGCTGGACCTGGCGATCCTGGCCGCCCTGCCGTCCAAGACCATCGTGCTCGGCGTGCTGGACCTCAACGACCCGGTCGCGGAGTCGCCGGCCACGGTGGCGGCGCGGCTGGAGGCCGCCCTGCGTCACGTGCCGGCGGCGCGTCTGGTCGCCGCGCCGGACTGCGGGATGAAGTACCTGTCACGCGAGCTGGCCTTCGCCAAGCTCCGTGCCCTTGCTGCGGGGGCGCGGGGCTGAGGGGGCCGCCACGGCCGGGGACGTCCTCACTGCCTGATGCAGGTGATGTACGTCCAGCAGCACTGGAACGCCGGGCGGCCTCCGAACAGCATGTCCATGGCGTGACGGATGAGCGCCAGGCGATCGCGCACCGCCTCCTGGCCAGGCGGCACCCCGTCCACCCTGGTCGAGCCGCCGACCCAGCCCAGCACCGCTTCGTGGTACGCGCTCAGGAACTCGAACCATTCGTCCACCCGGGCCTCGATGGTGCGGGCCGTCACCTCCTCGATCGCAAACCCGGCCTCGGTGAGCGAGCGCAGGTAGTAATCCAGCGGCCGGACCGGAAGGAAGACCCGGTCGCGGTGAGCCAGGTGCGCTCGCATCCGGGCCTCATCGTCGAGGAGGGGGCGGTAGGCAGCGTAGCGCGGGTCGTTACGGACCAGGCCGGTGGCGATCTCGTGGATCGCCCAGACAGTTTCGTCCAGGATCCACTCGGTCGGCCCGGCCTGCGGGTTGCGGATGTTCCCCGACTGCACGAAGACCCGCCCGCCGCGACGCAGCACCCGGGCCCAGGAGGCCAGGGTTTCCCCGAGATCGAGATAGAGGTGGATGGCGTTGGTGGACGCGATGGCGTCGGCCTGTCGCGTCAGCAGCGCGGGCCCCAGGACCTCGTCCAGCAGGTCGAGCCGCTTGTCCTGTTTGCGCCAGCGCAACAGCCGAAACGCGACGCGCTCGTCATCACCGAACTTGTCCAGGGCCACGCGCAGGAACTTGGGGGAGCTGTCCACGATCAGCACCCCGACCTGCCGGTTGAAGATGCGCAGCTTGAGCCGGTCCAGCAGGATCCCCGTCCCGCCCGAGTAGTCGATCAGGATCTGGCCCTCGCCCAGGTGCCGCGCCAGGTCCTCGACCGTGGGGTCGAGGTTGCGATACCACCCGTGATTTTCGACCGTGTCGTACTGCAGCCCGAAAGTCTCCACGGGCTGGTGGGTCCAGTCTTCCTCGGGAACACGGACGAAGCCGGGCGGCCACTGGAAGCGCGCCTGGGGCCGGCCGGGCTGATGCACGGAAGCGCTCAGCTCGCGGTGGATCCGCAGGAGCTCGGGGATGGTGCTGGGCGGACGACGGCCCCACCCGCACTCGGTGGCGATTCCGAAATCCGAGATGCAGCGCCGGGCCACCTCCATGCGCCGCGTGGTGCCCTCGACCCCGTCGGTGTGGTGGACGAGCCCCAGGTAGAGCTCGGTCTCCGGCCGCAGCCGCAGCTCTCGTAGCGGCAGGTAGTAGCCGTCGTCGAAGCGGTCGCGAGGCACCGGCAGGTGCAGCCAGTTGAGCGGGCGGCCCAGGCTGATGGTCAGCGCGTTGGCCACGTCGACCAGCTTGCGAGCGTCGGCCGGCTCCTTGAAGTGTCGGTGCTGGACGTCGCCATAGCAAAAGTGATAGCCGAGCTCGACGTCCGTGGGCACCTGCCGGGCCAGCCGGAGCAGGCGTTCCAGGATGCCGGCCCTGGCGTCGGCAAACCAGACCGGGAAGACCGTCTCCAGCATCCCGAACTCGAAGTTGGTGTCCCACTGGATGGCGAGCTGATCACGCGGCACTGTCTCCAGCACCAGGCGAAGCTCGGCCAGCAGGCGAGCCTCGTAGGCGGGCTCCAGCAGAGCCTGGGCCTCGGGCACGACGAACGCGCTGATGGGCGCCAGCGGTGTGGGCAGGCAGACCTGGAAGCGGCAGGCCTCCGGCAGCAGCGCATCGCGCTTGAGCCGCGCGAACATCCGATAGGACGCGATCGCCGCTTCCGCATACCCCAGCGCCTCGAAGACGACGCCGGCCGGGTGCGCGGCCTCGTCCAGGCGCACGCGCGGCAGCGGCCGCCAGCTGTTCGGGCCGGGCGGCACCACCTCGAGCTGAGGGTGGGAGGTGAACACGGGTAACTGCCAGACGATCCAGTCGGAGCGGGGCCCGGTCTCCCCATCGGGAATGCGCCGCAGCCGGTCGCCGATGGCGGCGGCCACGGTGCGGAACACCGCCTCGGCGCTGGCCAGCGGCACGCTGCCCACCAGGTGAGCGCCATGCGCCGGGACGTGCGGGTCCACTGCCCTCAGCGCCAGATGTCGCGCGCGACCCTCGCCACCAGCCCCAGCTTGGCCCACTGATCCTCCTCGCTGAGGAGGTTGCCCTCCATCATCGAGGCGAAGCCGCACTGGGGCGACAGGGCCAGGTCCTCGAGCGGCACGTAACGGGAGGCCTGTTCGACGCGGCGCCGTACGTCGGCGGCCGACTCCAGCTGGGGACGCTTGCTGCTGACCAGGCCCAGGACGACGGCCTTGCCGCGGGGCACGAACCGGAGCGGCTCGAAGCTGCCCGAGCGCTCGTCGTCGTACTCGAGCAGGAAC
>DASTFB010000130.1 GCA_035709005.1 Candidatus Methylomirabilota bacterium
GCGGCGTCGCATCACCGCCGAGAAGGTGGCCATCGCCGCCGTCATGGCCGGCTGCCGGCCCGAGTACATGCCGGTCGTCCTCGCCGTGGTGCGGGCGATGTGCGTGCCCCGGTTCGGGCTGCACGGGACCACCGCCTCCACCGGGGGCAGCGCCCAGTTCATCGTCGTGAACGGGCCGATCCGGCGCGCCCTCGGCATGAACGCGACCCACAACGCGCTGGCCAACGCCAGTCGGGCCAACGCCACCATCGGTCGGACCCCGCGGCTGTTGATCATCAACGTGCTGGGCGGCACACCCGGCCGCCTCGACCGCTCGACGCTCGGCCACCCCGGCAAGTTCACGTTCTGCGTGGCCGAGGACGAGGAGGACAACCCGTGGACGCCGCTCGCCGTCGAGCGCGGGATCCCGGCCGGAGACTCCGCCGTCACCGTGCTGGCCGCGGGCTCGCCGCACCAGCTCATGAACGAGTGGACGCGGGACCCCCGGGAGCTGCTGGAGACGTACGCGGCGACGATGCGGGCCAACCTGCTCACGTACTCCATCTGGCCGGGCAACTATGCGATCGTCGTCAGCCGCCAGCATCGCGAGGTGCTGCAGAGCGCGGGCTGGTCCAAGCGCGACGTCCGCGAGTACATCCACGAGCGGGCCCGGGTCCGGCGCGAGGAGTGGCGCGGCGTGGGCAAGAGCGCCGTGGTGGGCCGCAAGGGCGAGGACGTGCACACGGCCCTCCGGTCGCCGGACGATCTGCTGGTCGTCGCCGCCGGCGGGCCGGCGGGCGGCTTCGGCGCCGTCGTGCCGCCGTGGTACGCGGAGCGGTCGCTGGCCACGACGGTCCCGGTGCAGATCACAGGAGGAGGGAGATGACGATCCGGGTGTTCGACCCCAGGCTCGATCCCGACGGCGAGCCGCTCGCCCTGGCGCCGCCGGTTACATCGCTGGCCGGGGCCACGATCGGGCTGCTGGACAACTCCAAGATCGGGACGGCGCGGTTCTACGATCTGCTCGAGCCCCTGCTCCGGGGCCACGGCGTGCGCGACCTCATTCGCCGACGCAAGACGGACGCCTCCCGGCCGGTGCCCGCCACGATCCTGGACGAGCTGGCCGCGGCCGACGCCATCGTCTCCGGGATCGGCGATTGAGGGAGCTGCTCGTCGTGCAGTCTGCACGACGCGCTGTCCGCCGAGCGGCGCGGGATCCCCGCCGTCGCCATCATGACGGACCGCTTTGTGGTGACCGCCCGCGAGATGGCCGCGGCCCAGGGATTGCCCGACTATCCGTTCGTGGTGATCGCGCACCCCATCGCCGGCAATCCCGACGAGGAGCTGGGCGCAAAGGCCGAGCGGGCGCTGGCCTCGATCGTCGCGCTGCTTACAGCCGCGTCTCGTCGATCCGAAGCCCCAGGTAGTGCTGGCCCACCAGCTCGTAGTGCGAGAGCCGGCCCTGCAGGTGCTGACTGATCACGTGGATGTCCTGGAAGAGGCGCTGCAGAAGATGGTCCTCGTAGACCGCGGTGGCGCCGGCGGCGGTGTAGACGGTATCCACGATCTGCACGGCCAGCCGGATGGCGTGCGTCGCGGCCAGGCGCAGCGCCGCGCGGTGGTCGAGACTGACCTCCTCGGAGGACGTGATCGCGGTCCAGATATCCTGCACGGCCTCCATGAGGAAGGCCCGGCCCGAGCGCAGGTGCGCCTCGATCTGGCCGACGCTGGCCTGCACCGTGGGCTGGTCGCGCAGCAGTGCCGGCATCGCGCGGGGCGCCTTGACGCCGGCCAGCTCGTAGAACGCGATCAGGGCGCTGCGGGCGACGGCCAGCGCCACCATCGCGTCGCCGGAGGCGAACAGCAGCGTGCGGGGGAGCCGGTAGAGCGGCCCGGTCTCCACCAGCGGCGCGTTGGCCTGTAGCACCGTGCGCTCGGCGGGCACGAAGACGTCGTGGACGGCGAAGTGGTGCGTCCCCGTCCCACGCATGCCCCGGACGCGCCACGTATCCAGGAGCTCCGCCTCGGCCGCCGGAACCAGGAGGTAGCGCGTCTCCGGTTGACCGTTCAGGAGTCGAGGCTGGCCGTTCTCGATCACCGTGCCGTGGGCTGCCAGCCAGGAGGCGTGACGGCAGCCGGTGCTGAAGCCCTGGCGACCGGTCACGCGATAGCCACCCGGGACCACGACCGCCTGGGCGGTGGGCGCCGGGGTATTGGCGACGACGCTGCGGGGCGTGTCCGTCCAGATGGCGCGGGCCGCCTCGTGCGGCATCCGGGCCGCGTAGGTGGCAAAAATTCCCCCCTGATTGACGATCCAGGCGGTGCTGGCATCGGCCTTGCCGATCTCCTCGATGACCTGGACGTAGGTCGGCAAATCCAGCTCGGCGCCGCCCAGGGAGCGGGGCAGTACCAGATGGAACAGGCCGGCATCGGCCAGCGCCTCGAAGAGCGGCCTCGGAAGCTCGCGCGCGGCCTCGATGGTCTCGGCCGAAGAGCGAATCATCGGTACCAGCTTGCGGGCGGCCTCCAGCGGGGTGGGAACCTCACGAGCGGTCATCGCGTCTCGTCCTCCGACCGCACACTCTACCACGCCACTCGTGTAGAATCGGGGCCCTGACATGCGCATCGAGCTCATCTGCACCGGCGACGAAGTCCTCACGGGGAAGATCGTCAACACCAACTTCAGCTATATCAGCCAGAAGCTCGAGGACGTCGGGCTCTCGCTGCAGTGGGAGACCACGGTCGGGGACGATCGCGAGAACCTGCTCCGGGCCTTCCAGCTCGCCGGCGAGCGGGCCGACGCGGTCATCGTGAACGGGGGCCTGGGGCCCACGGTCGACGATCTCTCCCAGGAGGTCGCGGCCCAGGCCGCCGGCGTCGAGCTCGTGCTCAGCGAGGAGTGGGTGGTCCGGATGGAAGAGTTCTTCCGCCGGCGCAGCCGCGTGATGCCGCCCAACAACCGCAAGCAGGCCCTGCTGCCGGCCACCGCCGAGCTGCTCGACAATCCCATCGGCACCGCCTGCGGCTTCGCCGTCGACATCGGCAAGGCGCGCTTCTTCTTCACCCCCGGCGTGCCGCGCGAGCTGCGCCGGATGCTCGAGGAGCAGGTCATCCCCCGGCTGCTCGCCCGCAGCGGGTTGCAGACGGCTATCCACCTCAAGCGCTTCCACTCCTACGGGCTCGGGGAATCGCACGTGGACAGCCTGCTGCAGGGCGTGGCCGACCTCGTTTCCGACGGCAGCGTGAAGCTCGGCTTCCGGGCCCACTACCCGCAGCTCGAGACGAAGCTGACGGTGCGCGGCACCGACATGGACGACATCCGCGGGAAGCTGGCGCCGGTCGTGCAGGAAGTGCGCCGACGGCTCGGCAACTTCATCGTGGCCGAGGACGACCAGACGCTCGAGGGCGTCATCCTGGGAGCGCTGAGCAGCCGGCAGGCGACGCTCGCTGTCGTGGAGACGTTCACCAGCGGACAGATCGCGGCCCGCCTCGGCCACCTGCCGGGTGCGGAGAAGGTCTTCCACCGGGGGATCGTCGCCCGCGATCTCGGCGAGATATGCGCGGCGGTCGGGCTCGACCGCGCGGCCGCCAGCGGTGAGATCACGCGACAGACCGCAGAAGCCGTGGCGCGCGCCGCCCAGGGGCACACCGCGGCCACCCTGGCCCTCGCCGTCCTGATCGACCTGGATGAAGGTCCCGACCGCATCGAGTTCGGCGGCACCATCTGCCTGGCCATCGTCGCCGGATCGGAGGCGGCGTCCCGGCGCAGCCGGATCGTGGGCGGCCGCGAGTGGGTCCGCCTGGGCGCGGTGGAGATGGGGCTCGACTGCCTGCGCCGGTACCTGCAGGGCTTGCCGGTGGTGGAGCGCATCGACTTCGAGAAGGTGTGATGCAGGTCGGGATCTTCCTCGAGGAGCGGCGGCCGGGCACGAGCGAGGGCGGCTCGCTACAGGAAACCCTGGAGCTGGCGGATCTGGCCGAGGCCTGGGGGCTCGACGGCGTCTGGCTCGGCGAGATCCACTTCAACCCGACCCGTTCCGTGCACTCGGCTCCCGTCGCCCTGGCCAGCTTCATCGCCGGGCGCACGCGGCGGGTGCGCGTGGGCACGGCCGTCCAGGTCCTGCCGCTGGGCAATCCCCTGCGCATCGCCGAGGAGGTGGCCACGGTGGACCATCTGAGCCAGGGGCGCTTCGACTTCGGGGTCGGACGCAGCGGCTCGCCGCGCGCCTACGACGTGCTGGGGGTGCCCTACGGGGAGAGCCAGGCGCGCTTCGAGGAGGCGCTGGAGATCATCCTCCGATCCTGGAAGGGCGAGCCGTTCAGCTTCCACGGCAAGTTCTTCCACTTCGAGAACACCCGGGTGGCTCCGAGCCCGTATCAGCGGCCCCATCCGCCCATCCGCATGGCCGCCAACTCTCCAGAGACGTTCCCGGTCGTCGCCCGCCTGGGCCTGCAGCTCTTCGCCGGGCTGCGCGATCTCGGCATTCCGGAGCTGAAGCGCTACGTGGCCGACTACCGCGCGGCGTGGCGACAGGCCGGCCACCCCGGACGGGGTGACGTCTGTGTCCGCATCCCGATCTATCTGGCGCCCACCGAGCGCGAGGCCATCGAAGAGCCCCGCGACAACATGGTGTACTTCTTCCGCCGTCACGCCGAGATCGTCCGAGGGGGCGTGGGACGGACGGACACCGGGCCGGCCGATCGGCGCCGGGCCCGGCTCGACGAGATCGCCGGGCTCACGTACGACGACATCCTGGCCACCCGCGTCGCCTTCGGCACCCCGGCCAGCGTGGCCGAGCGCCTGCGGCGGCTGCGGGGCGAGCTGGACATCGACGGCATCGTGGCCGAGCTGAATCCCAGCGGCCTGTTCCCGATGGAGCGGATGCAGCGGACGCTGCGCATTCTGACCCACGATGTGATGCCGGCCCTCAAGGGCCCGTGAGGTGACAATGGCCAGACTGACGCCCATCACGAGCAAGGACCAGGTGGCGGCCCGGGACCACGCCATCGTGGATGCCATCGTCAAGAGCCGAGGGACGCTGCAGGGGCCGTTCATGATGTTCCTGCACTGTCCGGAGCTGGCCGGGCGCGTGGCGCACCTGGGCGCCTACGTGCGCTTCGAGGGCACGCTGGACATGCGGGTGCGCGTGCTGGCCGCGATGGTGGTGGCCCGCGAGCTCGACGCCGTCTACGTGTGGGGCGCCCAGACCGGCTCGGCCCGCAAGCAAGGCGTGCCCGAGTCGACCATCACCGCCATTCGCGAGAAGCACGCCCGCGGCCTGCCGCCCGAGGACGCTCAGATCGTGGAGTTCACCCAGCAGCTCCTGCGCCGGCACCGCGTCGACGATGCTACCGTACAAGCGTTGCGCAAGCGCTTCGGCGACGACGCCTTCATCCAGCTCACCGGGGCCATCGGCTACTACAGCATGCTGGCCATGACGGTCAACGCCTGCGACCTCGAGGCAGCCCCTGGCGCCGAAGTGCTGAAGGTGTAGGCTCGGGCCAGGCGATGAAACAGGCGCTGCTCGAGCAGTACGGCCAGCCCGAAGCGGTGGTGCGCTGCGCCGAGGTGCCGGACGTCGGCGCCCCCGGCGCCGGCGAGGTGGTGTTCGACGTCCTGGCCTTTCCCATCAACCCCGCCGACATCTGGATGTGCAAGGGCAGCTACCGGCTCAAGCCGCCGCTGCCGGCCACGCCGGGCGCCGAGTGCGTGGGTCGCGTCACCGTGGCCGGGGCGGGCGTGTCGCACGTCAGGCCCGGCGATCTCGTCATCAACCTGCAGCGCGAGAACTGGGCCCAGCGCCGGCGGGTCAAGGCCGACGACGTCATCCCGGTGCCGGCCGACCTGCCCCTGCGCCAGGCCGCCATGCTGCGGATCAATCCGGGCACCGCCCTCCTGCTGCTGACGGACGTCGTGGAGCTGAAGCCCGGCGACTGGGTGATCCAGAACGTCGCCAATTCCGCCGTGGGGCGGCTGGTCATTCGCCTGGCCGGCCTGCGCGGCCTGCGTACCGTGAACGTGGTCCGCCGCCAGGCGCTGTTCGCCGAGCTGAAAGGGCTGGGGGCGGAGGCCTGCGTCGTCGATGGCCCCGACCTCGCCGAGGCGGTGAAGGCGCAGACGGGCGGCGCCCCGATTCGTCTCGCCCTCGATGCCGTCTCCGGGCAGGCCACGGCGCGGCTCTCGGCGTGTGTGGCCGACGGCGGCGTGGTGTGCAACTACGGGGCGATGACGGGCGAGGATCCGGTCATGCCGCGCAGCGGACTGATCTTCGCCGGACAGCGCCTGGTGGGCTTCATGCTCGGCCGCGCGCTGGCCACGCGCTCGCTGGCCGAGGTACGCGCGATGTACGCCGATCTGGCCCGGCAGGTGCTCGACGGCACGCTGGTGGCGCCCGTCGAGACGGTCTATCCCATCGAGGAGATCAAGATGGCGCTGGCCCACGCGCAGCGGGGCGGGCGGAACGGCAAGATCCTCGTGGCCCCCAACGGGCCCGTTTGAGCGACAGGAGCGCATGATGCCGATCGTCGACGCGCAGGTCCACATCTGGCGGAACCACAAGCCCACGAACCCGAACCATCGCCAGGTCACTGATTTCACGCAGGACGATCTGCTTCGCGAGATGGATGCGGCGGGCGTCGACGCCGCCGTGATCCATCCCCCGGGGTGGGATCCCCAGGCCAACGAGCTGGCCATCGAGGCGGCCCGCCAGCATCCCACCCGCCTGGCCATTCTCGGCCACTTTCCGCTCGATCGTCCGGAGAGCCGCGGCCTGATCGCGGGCTGGAAGGCCCGGCCGGGGATGCTGGGGCTGCGCTTCACGTTCCTGCAGCCGCACCAGAAGACCTGGCCGACGGACGGCACCATGGACTGGCTGTGGCCGGCGGCCGAGCGCGCCGGCGTGCCCGTCGCGCTGCTGGCAGCGGGCTTCCTGCCCCTGGTCGGACAGATCGCCGAGCGCCATCGCGGTCTCAAGCTCATCATCGACCACCTGGGACGGCCGTCGGGGACGAAGGACCAGGCGGCCTGGGCGAACCTCTCCGAGCTGCTGGCCCTGGCCCGCCACCCGAACATCGCCGTCAAGGCCACCGGAGCGCCGAGCTACTCCAGCGAGCCCTATCCCTATCGCAACATCCACGGCTACCTGCGCCAGATCTACGACGCCTTCGGCCCCGATCGGATGTTCTGGGGCACCGACATCACCCGTATGCCCTGCTCCTGGCGGCAGTGCGTGACCATGTTCACGGACGAGCTGCCCTGGCTCTCGGCCCGGGACAAGGAGCTCGTCATGGGCCGGGCCCTCTGCACATGGCTCGGGTGGAAGCTATGAGGTTCGGAATCTTCGGCAGCGCCCAGGCCAAGCGCGGCGGGCCCGACGTCGACAGCGGCGCCGGGTTCCGGGAGTTCGTCGAGCGCAACGTGGAGGCCGAGGCCCTGGGGTTCGTCAGCACCTTCCTGGTCGAGCACCATTTCACGGGCTTCGGCCAGGTCTCGGCCACGCTCAACTTGCTGACCTGGGTGGGCGCGCGCACGAGGACGCTGCGCCTGGGCACCGCCGTGATCACGCTGCCCTGGCACAACCCCGTGCTGCTGGCCGAACAGGCGGCGACCATCGACCTGTTGTCGGGCGGCCGGCTCGATTTCGGCATCGGCAAGGGCTACCGTCACAACGAGTTCGCCGGCTTCTGCGTCCCCATGGAGGAAGCCGACGAGCGTTTCGAGGAATCGCTGGAGGTGATCGTCAAGGCCTGGACCTCGGACCGGCCGTGGTCGCACCGGGGCAAGCACTGGCAGTTCGACAACGTCGTCGTGGAGCCGCCCACGGCCCAGAAGCCCCACCCGCCGTTCTGGATGGGGGCCGGGCATCCGGAGTCGATCGTCAAGGTCGCCGAGCGCGGCCACAACCTGCTCCTGGACCAGTTCGCGCCCTTCGAGACGATCGGCGAGCGCATCGCCATCTTCAAGGCCGCCGTGGAGCGCCAGGGGCGTCGCTTCGATCCGATGAGCGTCGGCGTCACCCGATCGGTCAACGTGGTCATGACCGGGGCCGAGAAGGAGCGGGCCGTCGCCGAGCGCATGCGGGCCCGCATGCGGACCGAGCAGCTGGCCCAGCGCCCCGACGGCCAGAACAAGGCGAGCATCATGTCGTACGCGGTGACACCCGAGGTCGCGGAGGCGACCGCGCTCTACGGCACTCCCGACGAGATCGCCGAGAAGGTGCAGACCCTGCGCGACCTGGGCGCCGAGTACCTGCTCCTCAACAGCACCGGCGGCACCGAGACGCTGCGCCGCTTCGCGCGAGAGGTGATGCCCGCCTTCGCGGGCGAGCCGAGTCTTCGCCCGCGCGGCTGACGCCAGTATCGTGCCGGCCGCCGCGCCGTCCGCCGGGCTGTCGACGTTCGCCGCCCTCAAGGCCCGGAACTACTCGTTCTACTGGGTTGGGCTGGTCTTCTACGTCCTCGGCCACCGCGCGGAATACGTCACCTTCGCCTGGCTGACGTGGGAGGTCACCCACGACGCGCTCTATCTAGGCTATCTCGGCCTGGCCCAGGGCGCGCCGCTGCTCGTCTTCCAGCTCTTCGGCGGGGTGCTGGCCGACCGCACCAACCGGCTGCGGCTGCTGATCGGCACCCAAATCGGTACCGCGCTCACGCTGACGATCGCTTTCGTCCTGGCCGTCCTCGGCCAGGTCCGCGTGGAGTACCTGCTGGTGCTGGCTGCGCTGAGCAACACCTTCAGGGCCTTCGACGAGCCTGCCCGGCTGTCCCTGATCCCCCAGCTCATCGATCGCGCCCGGCTCCCCAATGCGATCGCGCTCGGCTCGATCCCCTGGCAGGCCGGGCGGATGATCGGGCCCTCGATCACCGGGGTGCTGATCGCGGCCTTCGGCGGGGCGGTCGGGCTCGCCCTGGCCGCCGGCGCCTCCTATGCCGCGCTGGTCCTCTACAGTTGCCTCCGGGTATACGGCAATCACCCGACCAGCGACGG
This sequence comes from Candidatus Methylomirabilota bacterium, assembly GCA_035709005.1. Lineage (NCBI taxonomy): Bacteria > Methylomirabilota (SeqCode) > Candidatus Methylomirabilota bacterium. Next base: position 8,966 of record DASTFB010000130.1, read on the forward strand.
CCAGCGCGTCCTGCGCCAGTTCGTCGAGGGGCTCAGCTTCGTGGCCCACAACTTCGTGTTCGCGAGCCTCATCTGCCTGGCCCTGTTCAACGCCCTGTTCGGCCTGTCCTACGTCACCCTGCTGCCGATCTACGCCGACTGGTACTTCCACACCGGCTCGATCGGGTACGGCCTGCTCAACGCCGCGCACGGGGGCGGGGCGATCCTGGGCACGCTCGTCATCGCCACCATCGCCCACCGGATCCGGCGCCCGGGTCCGGTGCTGCTGACGATGGCGGCCAGTCTGGGGCTGGCGCTGATCGTGTTCTCGATGTCCCCCTGGATGGGGCTGGCCTTCGCCGTGCTGATCGTCGTCGGCTTCGCCAACACCTTCTACCTGACCCAGGTGAGCACGATCATCCAGCAGCGGGTGCCCGACCATCTACGCGGCCGGGTTCTGGGCATCTACTCGCTGTGCTGGAACCTCCTGCCGCTGGGCGGGCTACTGGCCGGGGTCCTGGCGGCGGCGGTGAACGCGCGCTTCGCCGTCCTGGTCGGCGGGATCATGGTCGCCGCCAACGCGCTGCTGCTGCTCACCTCACATCGCCTCCGAGCGATCAGCTAGGATAGGGCCATGCCACGACTCGATCGCCTGCCTCAGGTCAACCGCAACAGCATCCTGATGCTGCCCGTGCAGGTGCACGACACGACGCCCTTCACGAAACCGTTCCGGCCGCTCTCGGCCTGCCGGCTGGCCATCGTCACCACCGCCGGGCTGCACCGGCGCGGCGATCGGCCGTTCGGCCCCGGCGAGCAGACGTATCGCGCCATCCCCGCGGACACGCCGGCGGCCGACATCGTGCAGAGCCACACGAGCATCGGCTTCGACCGCGTGCCCATCATCCGCGATCTCAACATCTCGTTCCCCCTCGACCGCGTCCGCGAGCTGGTCACGCGAGGCGAGCTGGGCGGGCTCGGCCCTCGCCACTACTCGTTCATGGGCGCCCAGCGCGAGGTCGGGCGCATCGAGCGCGAGACGGGCCCGGAGGTCGGCCGACGGCTGCGCGACGAAGGCGTGGACCTGGCGCTCATCACGCCCACCTGACCCTTGTGCACGCACACCGGGGGTGTGCTGGCCCGCGCGCTGGAGACCGAAGGCGTCGCCACGACGTCCATCAGCCTCGTGCGCGAGCACACGGAGAAGCTGAAACCGCCGCGGGCGCTCTGGGTGCCCTTCCCGTTCGGGTACGCGCTCGGGCAGCCCGACGACGCCGAGCTGCAGCACCGGGTCCTGCGCGCCGCGCTCGACCTGTTTGCGGCGCCGGCCGGTCCGGTGCTCCGCGACTTCCCCGACGAGCCGGACGCCGGCGAGGAGCCCCCGGCGCCCACGCAGGCCTCGGCCATCACGCCGGCGGCCAGCGTGCCCGACGACCCTGCCACCGAGACGGCGCAGATGCGTCAGTACCACGAGCAGTGGGTGACCCGGAACGGCGGGCGCACGGCCTTCGGGCTGAGTGGCATCGCGGCCACGCGCTTTCGCGGCGTGGTGCGGTTTCTCGAGCGCTTTGCCGCAGGGGACGACGCCGACCTGGAGGAGCGCCCGCCGGATGTGCCACTGCCGAACTTCATCCGCTACTGCGCCGACGACCTCAAGGCCCTCTACGCCGAGGGCCGGCTGGCCATGAAGGCGGGGGCCGGCGGCGACGAGGTCGCGCGGTGGTTCTGGGCCGAGACGGCGACCGGCCAGCTACTCCGGCGCGTGCGCGACCGGCTCGACGCCTCCACCGATCCCAAGTGGAAGGCGGCGGCGTTCGGCGTCGCGCGGTAGAATGGGCGGCCCCCTGGCAAGGAGGATCCGAGATGGCGAACGTGCTCACGGTGGTCGCGAAGATCCGGGCGGCGAAGGGCAAGGGCGACGCGCTGGCGGCGCTCCTGCAGGAGCAGGCCGCGGTGGTGCGCAAGTCCGAGCCCGGCTGTCTCGTGTACCGCCCCCACCGCTCCACGAAGGACCCCGATCTCTTCTACTTCTACGAGCAGTACCGGGACGACGCAGCCTTCGACGCCCACCGCAAGGCCCCGCACCTGGCCGCCTACCGCGAGCGGCGTGAGAAGGAGGGGCTCACCGAGGGCGGCCCCGAGGTCGAGATCTATCGCTCCCTCACCGATTGAGGCCCCCATGGCGGACTACGTGCTCGTCGAGAAGTCGCAGGGCGTGGCGATCCTCACCATGAATCGCCCCGAGCAGCTCAACGCCATGAACGCCCGGCTGAGCGCCGAGCTCCACGACGCGGTCAGCCAGATGGCCGACGACGACGAGGTGGGCTGCGTCGTCATCACCGGGGCCGGCGACCGCGCGTTCTCCGCGGGCGGAGACATCCACGAGCAGCGCGAAGACGATCGCAAGTACACGCAAGCCGAGCTGGACGCACGGACCGCCGTGCGGGCCCGCCACAGCTACGAGATCGGGGCCTGCCCCAAGCCGACCATCGGGATGATGAACGGGCTGGCCTACGGCGGCGCCGCCGTGCTGGCCTCGTCCCTGGACATGCGGGTCGGCTGCGAGCACGCGAGCTTCCGGTTCCTGGCCGCGGCCTACGGCCGCATCAACGCCACCTGGACCCTCCCCAACCAGGTCGGCTGGCCCATCGCCAAGGAGCTCTTGTTCTCTGGCCGGCCCGTCGAAGCCGACGAGGCCCATCGCATCGGCCTGCTCAATCACCTGGTGCCCTGCGGGCAACTCCGCGACAAGACGATGTGGCTGGCCACGATGATCGCCAAGAACCGCCGCGAGTCCGTGATGGGCGTGAAGGCCCTGCTGCTCCGGGACATGGGGCGCACGCTCGAGGAGCAGTGGGCCAACGAGCGCGAGTACACGACCACCGTGGCCCGGGGCGCCCGGGCCGAGGCGGCCTTTCCCGAGTTCATCGCCCGCAAGGGGCGCGAGCTGTCGGCCTGAGCCGAGCGCGAGCCGCGGCCGCTTACGGCAGCAGGTCGGCCACGGCGAGCTGAGCAGTCGCCAGGGCGAGTGGAACGGCGGCGGCGGGCGGCGCCAGCGTCGTGACGGATCGGTAGCGCCACCCGTAGGGCGCCGAAGCGTCCGGAGCGGGATCCCGGCAGATCTCCAGGACGCGATCGACGAGGTTCACGATCCAGTAGTCCTGGATCCCCGCGCGCGCGTAGAGGCTGCCCTTGTGCTCGCGGTCGAAGGCCAGGCTCGACTCGGCGACCTCGATGGCGAGGGCCGGGCGCGCGGGATGCTCGTGGCGATAATCCGTCGGGCGGCCTGGAACAACCACCAGATCCGGCTCGGGCTCGGATTCCTCGTCGAGCGACACCGGCGACTGGACACTCACGATCCACCCGGGCGGCAGAACCGCTCTCACCGCGTAGTCGACCGCCCGGATGGCGGACGCGTGATAGGCGCTCTGCGGCTCGGCGACGATGAGCTGGCCGCCGACCAGCTCGACGGGGTCCCGCTCGAACACACCGAGCTCCACGAGCCGGTCGTATTCGGTCCGGTTCCAGCGCCGGAGCGTGAGCGGGGGCTGCGTCATGCTCCCACCCTAGCCGGCTCGCCCCGCGAGCACAATGTCTCGCCATGGATACATCTACGGCCGTGCGATACACTTGCCGGCGCGATGGCGACCTACGTCCTGATCCACGGCGCGTACCAGGGGGGCTGGATCTGGAAGCCAGTCGCCGCGCGTCTACGCGCCGGAGGCCATCTGGTCTACGCGCCCAGCCTGGACGGCTGCGGCGAGCGTCGCCATAGCGTGCGTCCGGGCATCACGGTGGGCTCGCACGCGCGTGAAGTAGCGGAGCTCCTCGTCTCCGAAGATCTGAGCGACGGCGTCCTGGTGGGGACCAGCAGCGGCGGGATGGTGGTCGTCAAGGCGGCCGAGCTGGCGCGCGAGCGCATCGCCCGGCTCGTCTTCGTCGACGCGCTGGCCCTGCTGCCCGGCGAGCGGGTCGATCAGATCGTCAAGCGGTCGGCGCCCAATGAGACCAACGACGTCACGACCGCGCCCACCAGAGCCGACGCCGAGAGCCGGCTGTTCAGGGATCTCGACGAGCCCCTGCGCCGGTGGGCGCTGGCCCGCATCACCCCGCACCCCGTCGCCGCGCTGGAGGCGCCGATGGAGCCGACCACTTTCTGGGAGCAGGCGTGGCCGGCCACCGTCATCCGCTGCCGGCGGGCCGCCAATCCGCCGGAGAGTCATCAGCGGCGCACGGCCGAGCGCTTGAAGGCGGCCTGGCACGAGCTGGACACCGGCCACTACCCGATGCTGAGCGAGCCCGAAGCGCTCACGCGGGTGTTGCTGTCCTAGCGATTCGAGACGACACCGGAAAGGAACGAGACATGGCCACCATCACGGGCTCGGAAGTCCTGGCGCAGGCGCTCAAGTCTCAGGGCGTGGATACCATGTTCTACCTGATGGGTGGGCCCATGCTGGAGACGGAGGCGGCCTGCATCCAGCTCGGGATCCGGGCCATCGACACCCGGCACGAGCAGGCGGCCGCGCTGGCCGCGCATGCGTGGGCGCGGGTGACCCGGCGACCTGGGGTCTGCATGGGCTGTTCGGGGCCGGGCACGACCAATCTGGTGACGGGCGTGGCCAACGCCTTCACGGACTGCGCGCCGCTGGTGGCCATCGGCGGGTCGAGCCCCCGCGTCTACCTGGGCATGGAAGCCTTCCAGGAGATCGACCAGGTCGCCGTCATGCGGCCCGTCACCAAATGGGCGGAGCGCGTCTACGACGCCCGGCGCATCCCCGACGTGGTGGCCACGGCGTTCCGCCAGGCCAGCTCCGGCCGGCCCGGTCCCGTCTACCTGGACCTGCCCGGCGACATCCTGGGCGAGAAGGTGGAGGAGGACAAGGTGACCTATCCCGCGCCGTGGCGCCCGGCGCCGCGCACGCTGGGCGACCCGAACGCCGTCCGCGAAGCGGTCGCGCTGCTGGCCCGGGCCGAGCGGCCGGTGATCGTGGCGGGCAGCGGCGTGTGGTGGTCGGACGGGGCCGCCGCGCTCCAGGCCTTCGTGGAGGCGGCGGGGATTCCGTTCTACACGAAGCCGATCTCGCGCGGCCTGATCCCCGAGGACCACGCGCTGTCCTTTCTCAACGCCCGCAGCACCGCGTTCTCCGAGGCCGACGTGCTCCTGGCCGTGGGGACCCGCTTCGACTGGGTCATCCAGTTCGGACGGCCGCCGCGGTTCGCCGCCGACCTCGAGGTCATCCACGTGGACGTCAATCCGAGCCAGCTCGGCCACAACCGCGCGGTGGACGTGCCCATCGCCGGCGACGCCCGGGCCGTGCTCGAGCAGCTCCGGGCGGAGGCCGCGGGCAAGGTCGATCCGCGTCGTTACGCCGCCTGGGTCGGCAAGCTGCGCACGCTCGACGGGGAGAAGGCGTCGGAGTCGGACAAGGCCATGAGCAGCGACAACGTGCCCATCCACCCGCTGCGTCTCTGCAAGGAAGTGCGGGACTTCCTGCAGCGGGACGCCATCCTGATCGTGGACGGCCAGGAGATCCTCAACTACGGGCGGCAGGCCATCCCCACGTTCGAGCCCGGCCATCGCCTCAACTCCGGAGCGTTCGGCTGCATGGGCGTGGGCCTGCCCTTCGGAGTGGGCGCCAAGATCGCCCGGCCCGACGCGCAGGTGGTGGTCCTGCACGGCGACGGCTCCTACGGCCTCAACGCGATGGAGATCGACACGGCGGTGCGCCACAAGATTCCCGTGGTGGTGGTGATCAGCAACAACGGCGGCTGGACGGCCGACACGCCGTGGGCGCGGCCGCTGCCCAAGCCGGGACGCCGCCTGGGCCACACCCGCTACGACCGGGTCGCCCAGGAGCTGGGCGCCCACGGCGAGTTCGTCGAGAAGCCGCACGACATCCGGCCCGCGCTGGAGCGGGCGTGGGCGTCGGGCAAGCCGGCCGTCGTCAACGTCATCACCGACGACAAGGCGCGCGCCCAGACCGTGCGCTTCTCCGCCTACACGACGTAGGAGCCGATAAGGAGCGTTCAGCATGAAGGCTTACTGGATCACGCCGGGCCCCGGCGGCACGAAGGTCGAGCTACGCGAGACGCCCACGCCCGAGCCCCGGGCCGGTGAGCTCCTGGTCCGCGTCCGGGCCACCTCGTTGAACCGCGGCGAGCTCCTGGGCGGCAAGGCCGGCGCTGCGGCCAAGCCCGGCGGCGGGGAGTGCGCCGGCGATGTGGTGAAGGTTGGCGACGGCGTCCGGGGCTTCTCCCCGGGCGACCGGGTAATGGGCCGCTGCAGCGGTGGCTTCGCCGAGTACGCGGTCGTCGATGCCCGGGAGGCGATGCGCGCGCCGGCCCCGCTCTCCTGGGAAGAGGCGGCGGCGACTCCGCTGGTCTTCGCCGTCGTCTACGACATGCTCGTCGCGCAGGGCCATCTGGCCTCCGGTCAGTGGCTGCTGGTGACCGGCGTCTCCTCGGGCGTCGGGGTCGCCGCGCTGCAGACGGGCAAGGCGCTGGGCGCCCGCGTGATCGGCACGTCGGGCTCGGCCGACAAGCTGGCCCGCCTCGAGAAGCTCGGCCTCGACGTGGGCATCCGCACCCGCGCCGGGGACTTCTTCGACGCCGTCATGAAGGCCACCGACGGCAAGGGCGTGAACCTCGTTGTCAACAACGTCGGCGGGTCCGTGTTCGCCGAGTCCATCCGGGTGCTCGCCTTCGAGGGCCGGCACGCCACCGTGGGCTACCTCGATGGCGTGTTGACAGGCACGCTGGACATAGAGGCCCTGCACAGCAAGCGGCTGACCCTGTTCGGCGTGAGCAACCGGCACCGCACCGCCGCCCAGCGCGCGGAGACGATCCGCGGCTTCACCCGAGATCTCCTGCCCTACTTCGAGGACGGCCGGATCCGCCCGCTGGTCGACAAGACGTTCGCCTTCCCCGAGCTGCCCGCCGCCGTCCAGTTCATGGAATCCGACAACCAGGTCGGCAAGATCGTCGTGCGGGGGAGCTAGCATGGACATCGCCATTCCGATCTTCGACGGTCTCACCGCCCTGGACGCCATCGGGCCCTACGAGGTGCTCTCCCGCCTGCCCGGCGCCCGCGCGCGGTTCGTGGCCATCAGCGCGGGGACGTACCGCACCGACAATCGACAGCTCGCGCTGGTGGCCGACGAGCCGCTGGCGGCGATCCCGCATCCTGAGATCGTCCTCGTGCCGGGCGGCTTCGGGACCCGCGCCCTCATGACCGAGCCGCGCTTGCTGGACTGGCTTCGCGCGGCCCACGAGACCAGTCAGTGGACGACGTCGGTGTGCACGGGTTCCCTGCTGCTGGCCGCCGCCGGCATCCTGCGAGGCCTGGAGGCCACCACGCACTGGCTGTCGCTGGAGCGGCTGGCGGAGTTCGGCGCGCGCCCGGTGTCGCGGCGGGTCGTGGAGCAGGGCAAGGTCATCACCGCGGCCGGCGTGTCCTCGGGAATCGACATGGCCCTCACGCTGGCCGCCCGGATCGCCGGGGACGAGGTGGCCCAGGCCATCCAGCTGGGCATCGAATACGATCCCCAGCCGCCGTTTTCCGCCGGCTCGCCGCGCACGGCGCCGCCCGAGGTGGTGGAGCGGGTGCGGCAGCGCATGCGGGCGCGGCTTCAAACGCAGGCCGCGGCGACGGCCGGTCGCCCGTGACCGGCGCGCCCCGGCGGCAAGGAAGGACGACGCGATGGCGAAGGCGCTCCAGGGAATCCGCGTTCTCGATCTGACCCAGTACGAGGCCGGCCCGAGCTGCACCCAGATGCTGGCCTGGCTCGGCGCCCAGGTCATCAAGATCGAGCCGCCTGCCGGCGAGCCGGGCCGCACCGCGCTGTCCGACAAGCGCGGCGAGGACGCCTGGTTCTTCCTGCTCCTGAACTCGGGCAAGAAGGGCGTGACGCTGAATCTGAAGGCGCCCCGCGGGCGCGCGATGTTCGAGGAGATGGTGAAGACGGCGGACGTCGTCGTGGAGAACATGGGGCCGGGGGCGATGGAGCGCCTGGGGCTCGGGTACGAGGCACTGCGGCGCCTCAACCCCCGCATCATCGCCGCCTCCGTGAAAGGCTTTGGCAGCACCGGTCCCTACGCCGAGTACAAGAGCTTCGAGTGGATCGCCCAGGCCATGGCCGGAGCCATGAGCATGACGGGGTGGCTCGACGGCCCGCCCACCAAGGCCATCGGCGGCCTGGCCGACACCGGCGCCGGGCTGCACACGGCGATCGGCATCCTGGCCGCGATCATCCAGCGCCAGGCGACGGGCGTGGGACAGCAGATCGAGGTGGCCCAGCAAGAGGCGGTGGTGAACCTGCTGCGCATCCACCTGCGCGACACCTACGCCAACGGCAAGCCCGTGCCCCGGCAGGGCAACCGCTCGGTGAACGCGGCGCCGTCGAACCTCTACCGGTGCCGGCCGGGGGGGCCGAACGACTACGTGTTCCTCCACGTCGCCACCGTGGACATGTGGAAGTCGTTGACGACGATCGTCGGGCGGCCGGAGCTCGGCGACGACCCCCGCTACGCCGACCGGCGGGACCGGGTGCAGTTCATCGACGAGATCGACGCCATGATCGAGGCGTGGACCGAGAAGCGCACCAAGCACGAGGTCATGGAGATCCTGGCCGGCGCCGGCATTCCCTGTGGCGCCGTGCTCGACTCGGCCGAGGTGCTGGCCGATCCCCATCTCAAGGCGCGCGGCATGATCGTCGAGCTCGAGCACCCCCGGCGGGGCCCGTACCCGATGCCGGCCAACCCGGTGCGCCTGTCCGACTCGCCCACCGAGATGGTGCGGGCGCCGCTCCTGGGCGAGCACAACCAGGAGGTCTACGG
>DASTFB010000131.1 GCA_035709005.1 Candidatus Methylomirabilota bacterium
TCGAGCCAGGGGCTCGATCGCGCTTGCCACGACCGGGCTCCCCATAGCCCTCCATCGGGGCCTCGATGAGCCAGGAACTCGAACGCGCGCGCGACAATCCGCCCCCGCCGATCAGTCGGCGGTGGGGCCGGTGGATCGCACTGGCGGCGTGTCTGCTCGCGGCGGCGCTGCTCGCCCCCCACGCGGGGACGCTGAGCCTCTCCCTGTCGCTGGCGTGGCCGGCCGCCGAGCGCTGGCTCGCGCTCCGCGGCTCCCCTGTCGTGCACGAGGAAGTCGTCCTCGGGATCGCGGGCCGAAACGTCCGCGCGGACCTCTACCGTCCACCGGCGCCTCGTGGGGGTATCGTCCTCGTCCACGGCCTGTCGTCCCTGGGGCGACGGCAACCCGATCTCGCTCGACTGGCTCGCCTGATCGCCGAGCGCGGCCAGGTCGTCGTGGTTCCTCACATCGAGGGGCTGGCCCGTTTTCGGCTGGACGGCAGCGAAGTACAGGAGATCCGGGCCGTGGCCGACTATGCCCGGCGTCGATGGGATCACGTGGGCCTGGCCGGATTCTCGTTCGGCGCCGGCCCGGTGCTGCTGGCCGCGGCCGACGTGCCCGATCTCAGGATCGTGGGCTCGTTCGGCGGCTATGCCGACCTCCGCCACGTCGTGTTGTTCGTGACCACCGGTGTACACCGCTGGCAGGGCCAGCGTCACGTCGAGCGCCAGGAGCCCTACAACCGCTGGAAGCTTCTCTCCCTGCTGGCCGGCTTCGTCGCCAGCGAGCCCGACGGCGTTCGCCTCCAGGAGATCGCGGCGCGCCGGCTCGCCAACCCGGCCGACGACACGGGGCCGCTACAGGCGCGACTCGAAGCCGACGGACGCGCCGTGCTGGCCCTCGTCATGAACGACCGCGAGGACGCATTCGAGCGGCTGCTGGCCGCGCTACCCCCGGCCGCTCGGCACGCCCTGGAACGGCTGTCCGCCGTCCGGGCGGTGAGCCGGATTCGGGCCCCCCTGCTCATCGCCCACGGCGCCCGGGATCCGTCCATCCCCTACACCGAGAGCCTGCGGCTGGCCGCGGGGGCCGGGCAGCGGGCACGGCTCACTGTTTTCGAGACCTTCCATCACACCGGGCCTCCGTCGGAAGGCCTCTCCCTCGCCGCCGGGATCGCCGACGGCGCGCGCCTGCTCCAGCTGATCGACGGCCTCCTTTCACGCCGCTGACGGCCGGGTGTCTTATACGGGTGCGATGGGTCAGCAGCCCTTCGAGGCCGTTATGGAACTGCACCATGCCGAGATCTTTCGCTATCTGAGGCGGGTGACCGCCCGGGCCAGCGACGCCGACGACCTCTCGCAGGAGACCTTTCTGCGAGCGTGGAAGGCCTACCGCCACCTGGATGGCGAGGCCAACGTTCGGGCCTGGCTCTTCACGATCGCCACCAATCTGGCCAGGAACCACTTCCGCAACGAGCGCCGGCGGCGCCAGGCGCAGGCCTCGGCCCGTTCCGTGCGCTCCGAGCTCGATGGGAGCGCGCCCGACGGCGAGGCGGTCTTCAACGAGACCCGGACCCGGCTCGACATGGTAGTGGCGAGCCTGCCGCTCAAGCAACGGCTGGCCTTCGTCCAGCGGAAGATCCACGACCTCGACTACGAGGCGATCGCGCGCAGCCTGAACTGCTCGGCGGAGACCGCCCGGGCCCATGTGTTCCAGGCCCTCAAGAAGATCCGCCGCGAGCTCGAAGGGCTCGCGCTCCCCGTCATGGAGCGTCAGGTATGAACGCCAAACCCCGGGTGTGCGAACAGATCGAGCAAGACTTGATGGCGGCGGCCGCCGGCGAGGCGGAGCCGGCGGTGACGCGGCGGGTCCACGACCACATCGGCGTGTGCGCGCCGTGCGGCGGCGAGTATGCGCGTTACCGAGCCCTCGAGCACGCGCTGGGCAGCTGGCGCCAGGCGCCGCTGGCCCCGGCCATCGTCGAGGACGCGCGAAAGCGGCTGGAGTCCAGGCTCGGTGAGCTCAAGCGGCGCACCCTGGCGTACCGGATCTTCCCCTCCCCCCTCGGCAACATCCTCATCGCGGCATCCGAACAGGGCGTCTCGCTCATCGAGTATCTCGGTCGGGCCAAGAGCCTCAGCCAGTCGCGCCTGAGCCGTCTGCACGGCGTGGAGACCATCGAGGACGGCGAGGAGCTGGAACGCCTCTACCACGAGCTCCTCGAATACCTGGGGGGCCGGCGCAGTCGCTTCGGGTGGCCGCTCGATCTCCGGCTCGTGCGCAGCGATTTCCACCGCAGCGTGCTCCGGGCCACGGCCGAGATCCCCTACGGGGCCCTCATGTCCTACTCGGGCGTGGCCTGCGAAGTGGGCAAGCCGACGGCCAGCCGGGCCGTCGCCCAGGCGCTGCGCTGGAATCCCCTGCCCATCGTGATTCCTTGCCACCGCGTCGTCGGAAGCACCGGCAGCCTCGTCGGGTATGCCGGGGACAAGATCAGTCTCAAGGAGCACCTGCTCTGTGCCGAGGGCATTTGCATCGAGCGCACCAGGCCCATGCCCCAGGTGAACCCCGACGCGATGTACGTCGGCGAGCCCCGGAGCCGCTGGTACTGCCTGCCCACCTGCCCCTCTCTCGAATCGCTGGCCCATCGGCGCCGCCTCGTATTCTTCGGCACCAGGCAACGGGCCGAGGGTGACGGACGCGAGCCCTGCGACAGCTGCCGGCCCGACCTGCACCCGCTCAACTCGTAGTCACCCGCTCCGCACGCTCTGCCGTCGGTTTCACGACGGCGCCCGAACGGGGTCGTACGGGCACATGCACTTCAACGAGTACACGATGGAGCGGCTCGTCAAGGAGCGGCACGCCGAGCTGCTCGAAGCGGCCCGGCTCGAGGCCCTGCTCAGGCAGGCGCCGTCGCGGTCCAGCGCGCTGCGCCTCGCGCTGGGCACCGCGCTCATCCGCCTCGGCGCGTGGCTCCTGCGCCGCTCCTACGCGCCCGTCTAGTCTTCGCGCGCGCCGACGCCGCGCCCTGGGGGTCGGGAGGGGTCAGCGACACCCGTTTCCCTCGCGCGTGTGCGGACCTCGCGCGCAGATGGAGCCCGGTCCCAGCGGGTCCCTGCGGTCGCCGCCCTCGTGATCTCGATGCGCCCTTCCCGACCCCCAGGACGCGGCGTCGGCGCGTGGGCGCGCTCAGCGCCTCGCAGGCTCGCGCTGGACCAGTGGCCGCAGGCGGGCGAGGGCGACGGCGACGCTGGCGGCGATCACGGCCAGGACGAGCCAGGCCGTGCCGTACCCGCCGGTGATCTCGACGACGACGCCGAACAGGGGCGGTCCCACCAGGACTCCGGACCAGGCGGAGGCGACGGCGACGCCGGTGAGCAGGCCCGCGTAGCGAGAGCCGGCGATCTCGGCAACCAGCGCGAAGTAGAGCCCGACCCAGCCGAAGGCCCCGGCCCCGGCCAGGGGCGCCAGAATCCAGAGCAGGGCAGGCGGTAGCGCCGTGTCCAGCGCGAAAGCGGCGAAGCTGCCGGCCCCGACGAGCGCGGTCGCCACGACGCCCGGCCGGCGACGTCCGCCCAGAACACGGTCGCTCACCAGACCTCCGCCGATCCGGCCAATCGTGCCGCCCGCCTGGGCCAAAGCGAGCAGCTGGCCGGCCGCCACCGCGGAGAGGTCGAAGCTGTCCCGGGCGTAGAGGGTGAAGTATGCGAGCAGGGACGCCTGCATCATGGACAAGAGAAACGCGCCGGCCAGCAACATGCGCACGCCCCCTCGGGCCAGGAACGGGCCGAGCTCGCTGAGCCGGGGCCGGACCACCCGCTGCGCCTGGTCCGTCTTCGTCGGATTCCGATAGAGCGCCACGACCGCGAGGCCGGCTAGCGCGGCGACCGCGCCCGCGATGACCAGGGCATGGCGCCAGCCGAGCTCGACGGCGATCAGGGGCAGGAGCAGGGCGCCGGCGATACCGCCCAGCGTCAGGCCGGTCTGCTTGATGCCCATCGCCACGCCGCGCTGGTGGGACGGGAACCAGTCGGCCACCGCCTTGCCGGTCGTCGGATTGCCGACGCTGAATCCGAATCCAGCGCCGACCAAGCAGAGGAGCAGCGCGGGCAGGCTCGGGCCGGCGGCGGCCAACGCCACCAGCACCCCCGTCACGGCCATGCCGAGCGCGAGCGTGAGCCGCGCTCCCAGACGGTCGGTGAGCCACCCGGCCGGCAGCGACATCGCGACGCCGCCCAGGTAGACGGCCGGCAGCAGCAAGCCCACCTGCACGCGGGTCAGGCCCAGGTCGTCGAGCAGAAACGGCGCGAGTGGAGCCGCGGCGAGCGCGGCCAGCGCGGCCGCCGCATAGGCCAGGGTGACGAGCGCGAGGATGGCCCAGCGGGCCATCACTGAGGATCAGCGCTCCGGGCGAGACGCCGGAGAAGTGGCCTCGATCGCGCCGTTCAGGACGTGCTGTAGCCGCGTGATCATCTGCCCGGCGTGGCTGCCCGGCCAGTAGACGCGTCCGCAGCCCTGACACACTCGAAAGTCGTCGTGAATCCCGAAGACCCGTGGGGGCACGCGATCCCGCACCGCCTCCCTGTCCACCGGCGCCAGCAGGCCGTTGCACTCGAGGCAGCGCGTCAGCCAGGCGGACTCTGGCGGGGTGAGCTGCAGCCTGGTCACTGTCTCGATGAGCTGCAGCTGTACCTCCACGCTCCGGATCAGACAGCCCAGATCGCTCGCGGAGGCGGCGAGCCCCGCGTCGCGGGTGACCAGGATGCGCGCCTCCCGGCGGGCGACATCCAGGAGTCGGCTGTCGTCCGCCGGCCCCGGATAGACGGTGTCATAGCCCATGGCCCGGAGCCAGTGGGCCAGGCGGCCGAGCATCGTATCCACGACGAAACGGGGCACGGGCGCTCCCTCGAAGGCATCTTAGCGCGGGTGGCGCTACAATGGACGCGGCCCGACGTCCACCGCGGGAGGACACGGCCATGACGGCTGAGCAGAAGGTCGGGACCGTCACCGACTACTACGCGAAGATCGGCGTCGCGGCGATCCACCTCACCGAGGGCCCACTCCGGGTCGGCGACCAGATTCGCTTTCGCGGCCACACGACCGATTTCATCCAACCCATCGAGTCCCTGCAAATCGAGCACCAGGAGGTGCCGCGCGCCGAGCAGGGGACCGAGGTGGCCGTCAAGGTCCGCGAGCGCGTGCGCAAGCACGACGAGGTGCTGCGGGTGCCTGCGGTTCCGGAGTAGCGGTCCGGCCACCACACGCGGATCGCGCCGCTCTCGTATCGAGACCGCTTCGGACGAGCTCCGCGCCAGGTTGCCGACAGGCAGGCTGCGGTAGTGCCGGCCCGGCCGGGGCGCGCAGCGCGGTTGACACCCCGAGCGCTGCCGCCTAGCATCCGGCAAGCGGAGGGGCGCACGTGACGACGACGAAGGAGCCGGTCGGCGTGGTCGGGGTCGGGCTGATGGGCACGGCCATCACCAGACGCCTGCGCGGCGCCGGCTTCGACGTGCTGGGCTACGACGTGGAGCCGTCGAAGCTCGCCGGGCTCGCCGCGCTGGGCGGTCGCGCCGCACGTTCCCTCGACGAGGTCGCGCGCGCCTGCCGCACCGTGGTGCTCTGCGTGTTCAACACCGAGCAGGTCGAGGAGGTCGTCGCCGGCTTGCTCGCCGCGCGCCCGAGCGGCGCGGGGCCTCTCACCGTCGTGTGCACGAGCACCTGCGACCCCGATCGCATCGCCGCGCTGGCCGCCCGCCTGCCCGCCGAGCGCGTGCGGTTCCTGGAGGCGCCGGTGTCCGGCACCAGCGAGCAGACGGCGCGGGGCAACGCGCTCGGGTTGATCGGCGGCGAGCTCGAGGTCATGACGGCAGCGGCCGGCGTGCTCGACGCCATCTGCCCGCGACGGCATCACCTGGGCGCCGTGGGCAACGGCGGGCGCGCCAAGCTCGCCATCAACCTGATCCTGGACATCAACCGCGCCGGCCTGGCCGAAGGGCTCGTCTTCGCCGAGCGTGTGGGCCTGGACCCGGCCGCCTTCCTGAAGGTCGCCCGGGAGTCCGCCGCCTACTCGCAGATCATGGACGTCAAGGGCGACAAGATGGTGGCCGGCGACTTCAGCCCGCACGGGCGCATCGCCCAGACCCTCAAGGACATCCTGCTCACCCTGGACCAGGCCGGACGGCGCGGCCAGCAGCTTCCCCTCGGAGAGGTGTACGCCGACCTCGTGAAGGGCTGCGCCGCGCACGGCGAAGCCGACCGGGACAACAGCGCGGTGATCCAGGAGCTGCGCCGGCGCCGCGCGCAGCCCGGTGCGTCGTCGGCGCGCCAGTGAGCCGTCCCGTGAAGGTGCTGCGGCAAGACACGGTCCCTCCGGCGGGACACTTCGCGGCGGAGCTCAAGCGCAACCAGGTTCTCCGCATCGTCGACGCCGAGGGCCAGCAGGTCGCCGACCTGGTCTGCTTCAAGCTCGACCGCCTCCAGGAAAAGCTCTCGGTCATGAACACGATCAGCCTGAACCGCCAGGTGTTTCCGCGGATCGGCTATCTGCTCTTCTCGGACGAGGCCACGCCGTTGCTCACCATCATCGACGACACCTGCGGCGTCCACGACATGCTGGCGGGCGCCTGCAGCCGCTTCACCAACGAGCGGCGCTACGGGGTGAAGGACACGCGGAACTGCCGGGACAACCTGGCCGAGGCCCTCAAGCCCTGGGGCATTGGCGACAAAGACGTCCCGTTCAACATGAACGTCTTCATGAACTGCCCGATCGGCCCCGACGGCAGCTGGTCCATTCAGGCGCCGAAGAGCAGGGCTGGTGACCACATCGACTTCCGGGCCGAGACCGACGTCCTGGTCGCCTTCTCGAACTGTCCACAGATCCACAACGCGTGCAACGCCTTCCGCCTGAAGCCGCTGGACGCGGTCATCTACGAGTACGCGCCGCACCCATGACGACGTTCACGCCGGCGCTCCGGCCGCTCGCCTCGGGCTTGCGCTTTCCCGAGGGCCCGGTGGCCATGCCCGACGGCTCGGTGATCCTTGTCGAGATCGCCCGCCAGACGCTCTCGCGCGTCACGCCGGACGGCCGGGTGCACGTCATGGCCGCGCTGGGCGGGGGCCCCAACGGCGCCGCCCTCGGCCCCGGGGGGAAGATCTACGTCACCAACAACGGCGGCCTGAGCTGGGTGGAGCGCGCGGGCAAGCTCTTCCCCACCTCGCAGGCGGCGGACTACGCCGGCGGGCGGATCCAGGTGGTCGATCCCGACAGCGGCAAGTTCGAGACACTCTACGACGCCTGCGACGGGCGGCCGCTGCGCGGCCCGAACGACCTCGTCTTCGACAGCGCGGGCGGGTTCTGGTTCACCGACCTGGGCAAGCGGCGCGAGCGCGATCTCGACGTGGGCGCCGTCTACTACGCGCGGGCCGACGGCTCCTTCATCAAGGAAGCCATCTTCCCGATGGATCGGCCGAACGGGATCGGCCTGTCGCCCGACGAGCGCACGCTCTACGTCGCCGAGACCACCACGGCGCGCTGCTGGTCGTTCCGGCTCTCCGCTCCCGGCCAGATCGCGTCGGCCAACGGGCCGTACCGGGGCGAGAAGGGCACCTGCCTGGTGGGGCTGGGCGGCTATCAGATGTTCGACTCGCTGGCCGTGGACTCCGAGGGCCACATCTGCGTGGCCACGCTGATCACCGGCGCCGTGAGCGACCTCTGGCCGGACGGCAGCCGGGTCGACCAGTACCGTCTGCCCGACATGATGGTCACCAACGTGTGCTTCGGCGGAGCCGCCCTCTCCACGGCCTTCGCCACGCTGTCGATGGGCGGCACGCTGGTGTCGTTCGAGTGGCCGCGGCCCGGCCTGCCGCTCGCCTATCTCAACCGCTAGCGCCGCCCGCGTCGTCGACCTGAGCGGCGGGCCCTGATCCCGCCGCCGGAGGAGGAGGCCATGCCTGGCACGGTGGGCTTCATCGGGCTCGGCAACATGGGGCGTCCCATGGCGCTCAATCTCAGCAAGCACGGCTTCACCCTGGTCGTGCACGACATCGACCCCGCCCGGGCCGAGCCGCTGCGCGAGCGAGGCGCGAAAGTGGAGCGCTCGGCCGAGCGCGTGGCCGCCGCGGCCGACCGCACGATCGTCATGGTGGAGACTACCGCCCAGGCCGAGGAGGTCATCGCCGGCGCCGAGGGCATCATCGGCGGCGCGCGGCCGGGGCACATCGTGGCGTGCATGAGCACGATCGATCCCTTCGTGGCCCGGCGCCTGGCCGCTCAGCTGGCGGGCCGGAGCATCGCGATGCTCGACGCGCCGGTGAGCGGCGGTACCACGCGGGCCGCCTCGGGGGAGCTGTCGATCATCGTCGGTGGACCGGCCGCCACGTTCGAGGCCTGTCGGGATCTGTTCCACGCCATGGGCGCCAACATCTTCCACGTGGGCGGCCCCGGCCAGGGGCTGGCCATGAAGCTCGTCAACAACATGCTGATCCAGGTGAACCGGGTGGCCGTGGCCGAGGCCCTGGTGATGGGCGTCAAGGCCGGGCTCGACCCGCAGACGATCTACGACGTGATCCGGGTCAGCACCGGGACCAGCCACGCTTTCGAGACCGGCGTGCCGAAGATCCTGGCTCGCGACTTCACGCCCGGGGGCACCGTGGACATCACCTACAAGGACCAGGAGCTGGAGACCGCGTTCGCCAAGCAGCTCGGCGTCCCGCTGCTCCTGGCTAACGTCACCCAGCAGCTCTACCAGATGGCGCGCGCCGCCGGTCTCAACAAGGAAGACGGCCTGGCCGTCATCAAGGTCCTCGAGCAGCTCGCCGGCGTGCGCGTGGCCGCGAGGAAAGCATGATCTCGCTCGCTGAAGCGCGCCAGTATCTGCAGACGCACGGCGGCCGCCGGGCCGCCCGCCGGCTCGTCACCACCTACATCGCCGGCCGCCAGCGCTCGTACCTCTTGCAGAGCAACTACGAGACCGTGGCCGGACTGCCGCTGTCCGACAACGGGCTGGTGTTCCGCCTGGCCAGGCCGGACGACCTGCCGGCCCTCACCGAGCGATTCACCCAGGTACCGCCGTCGACGTTTCAGGCCTGGCTGGGCCCGAACCACTTCCTGTACCTCGCGCTGGCCGGGAACAAGCCGGCGGCGTTCCGGTGCGATTCGACCATCGTCAGTCCGGGGCTGCGATCCATCCTGCACCTGCGTCCCGACCAGGTGTTCATGGTCGACATCTCCACCGCCCCCGCGTTCCGCCGGCGGGGCATCACCCGGCTCATTCGCATCGCCATGGCCCGTCACATGCTGCGGCTGGGATTTCGCGATTCCTGGGGCGTGCAGCGCGTGATGAATCGCGAGGCGCTGGCCGCCTTCGACCGGACGCCCGACGTGGTCCAGCGCTTCGGAACGCTGACCCGCCGCACGATGCTGGGGCGCGTGCAATTCAGCCTCACGCCCAGCCGGTGGCTGTCCCCCGAGCACATCGGCGCCCTGGCCCAGCTCGCGGCCGACTGCGTGCCGCGCGCGTCGCGCCTGGCGCTGCTCTTCAACCCGGGCACGACGATCGCGCCGCCGGGCGCCGCGGAGGCCGTGCTCCGCGCCGTGGCCAAGCTGGGGATCGAGCTGCGGATGATCCCGCTCACCGAGACGGCGGACCAGGTCGGGGCTTTCGCCGAGGCCTTCGCGGAGATGGCCCGAGAGGGTGCCGAGGCCGTCGTGGTGCTGGACGACCCGATGTATCGCGAGCATCGGCAGACCGTAGTGGCCCTGGCCGGGACCCACCGCCTGCCCGCGCTGTACGAAGGGCGGGCGTTCGCCCGGGCCGGCGGCCTGCTCGCGTACTCGCCGCCCGGTCCTCCGCCTCCGGCCTGGCCTCTCGAGCTCAGCCCGCGGATCAAGCTCGACCCGCTGGGCGGGACGCCCGGCGAGCTGATCGTGAACGTGGCGGCCGCCACGGCGCTGGGCCTGACCGTGCCTCGCTCGGTGCTGCTCCGGGCCACCGAGGTCACCGGGGCCTGAGCTCCCCGCCGTCCTAGTGACGACGCGCTAGTCGATCGACAAATCTCTGCCGGCTCGCCGGCGCTCCGTGCTCGATTGGAATGGTGAAGCGCGCGCGAGCCTTCGTCGACCGGGCAAGAGGAGCGACTATGCGGACATCTTTGTGGCTATCCTGGGCGCGGCTGGCCCTCGTGTGTGGCATCCTCGCCGGCTGCTTCGGCGCCTACCAGACCTCGCCGGATAACGTCCGCGGCGCGGGCGGCCTCACCCCGAGCCAGGAGGACAAGGACGCCGGCCGCGTCGGCGTCGCCGCCGGGTTCGACCTGAAGGGCTACCGCGTTGTCCTGGTCGAGCGCTTCCCCGTCGCGACCTCGGAGATCGAGGACGAGGGGGACCAGCGCTTCGCGGACAAGATGGCCGCCTTCTACCAGCAGGAGCTCCTGCGCCGGCTCCGCGAGAGCAAGCTGTTCAGCCAGGTGAAGCCGCTCCCGGGCTCGGGCCGCCTGGCCGGAAAGACGCTCGTGCTGCGCGGCAGCATCACGCGTCTGGGGCGCGGCTCGCAGGCCATGCGCTACTTCGTGGGCTTCGGCGCCGGCAGCACCCGGGCCCAGGCCGAGATGCACTTCGTCGATGCCGAGTCCGGCCGCGTCCTCCTGGTGACGGCCGACCGGCGCCTGGGCTCGGCGGGCATGTTCGGCGGTGACGACGAAGATTTCCTCGAGGAGTCGTTCGACGACATGGCGCGCGATCTGGTCAAGTTCCTGGTGCGCCTGTCCCGGGGCGAAGCGCCCGGCAAGGACTGAGCGGCTCGCGCCCTAGACCGGGCGCTCGAAGCGGTACTCGCGCGTCTGGTTGACGTCGCCGGGCAGCACGCGCTCGCCGCTCTGCCGGAATCCCATTCGCGTGTAGAGGCGGTGGGCTCGCTCGAACCGCGTGTCCGACCAGAGGAGGAGCCGTGAGATGTCCCGGGCCCGGCACCAGCCGATGACCTCGCCGACCAGCATCTGCCCCAGGCCGCGCCCGCGGAGGTCGGCATCGAGATAGAGGCGATGGAGCTCCGCGGTGTCCTCGTCGAGCCGCTCGATACCGGCCGACCCCACGATGCGATCGCCCTGCCACACGACGAAGAACGCGCCCCGCGGGGGCACGTAGTGGGCCTGGAAGTCGAGCAGGTCGGGCACCTCGGCAACCGGATCCCAGACGAAGCCGTATTCCGCGAACACACGGCCGATGAGGGCGATGACCCCGGAGACGTCCTCGGCGCGCGCCGGCGCGACGAGCGAGATGCTGGCCACCATGCTCCGGCCGTCCTCCTCCGCGCGGGGCTCCCGACCCGCGCGCCCTCTTGTACCACGCGGGGGACGCGGGGGCGAGGTAGACTGTCGCCATGCCAGACGACGCGCCCAAGACCGCCTACGAGCTGGCCATGGAGCGGCTCCGCCAGAAGGAGCGTCAGGCCGGCGCCGAGGAGCGCCCCCTGAGCGACGAGGATCGGGCGGCCATCGCCGAGGTGCGCCGGATCTACGAGGCGAAGCTGGCCGAGCGCGAGATCCTGCACCAGCACTC